>CASGAK010000178.1 GCA_949299435.1 uncultured bacterium | reverse complement strand
TTTATATAAGATATTAATCTATCTGCCCGTAATAGTTTCAATAGTCGTTGCAGCAATCGCATTTAAATGGCTCTATGCTGATGAGGGAATTTTAAACTATATAGTCACGACTTTCGGACTGGAGCGAATAGGCTGGCTCACAGATCCTAAGTGGGCATTGTACTCCGTAATCATTGTAACTATTTGGAAGGGTATAGGATATTATATGATGATATATTTAGCCGCATTAATGAGTGTGCCTAATGAATTATATGAAGCCTGCGACATTGACGGTGCTGATTTTTTAACAAAACATATTACCGTAACTATACCTCATATTATGCCGACCATTGCACTTGTCACAACGATCAGTGCAATTTCAGCAATGAAAGTATTCGCTGAAATTTATGTAATGACCAAGGGCGGTCCGCTTAGCTCAAGTAAGACAATTGTATATTACATCTATGAAAGAGCTTTTGAAAACCTCGATTTAGGTTTTGCATCTGCAATGGCTGTTGTGCTTCTAATTATAGTTTTGGGACTTTCATTAATTAATGTTGTATTTTTTGAGAAAAACAGGTATCAAATATGATTAAAAAATTTCTAAAAAACTTACCTATACACATTATTCTGATTTTGGTATCTTTATTATCAATTTTTCCATTTATTTGGCTTATTTCAACTTCATTGAAAGGCAACAGCGAAAATATATTTGCATACCCTCCGGCAATTATTCCGACAGATTTCACTTGGGCGAATTATGCTGGTGTTTGGGGAAAAGTCGATTTTATCGGATATTTTATAAACTCAATGATAGTTGCAGGCGGGACGGTTATTTTAAATTTAATTTTATCGGCTATGGCAGGATATCCGCTTGCTAGAATGGAATTTAGAGGTAAAAAAATAACATTTTTTGCAATTTTAGCAACAATAATGATACCCTTTCAAGCAATTATGCTCCCTGTGTATCTGATTACATTAAAATTACACCTTGTGGACAGTGTAAATAATTTTGCGGGCTTTATCGGACTTATAATGCCATTTGCTGTAAGTGCTTTCGGAATTTTTCTTATGCGTCAAGCATTTTTGGGAATACCTAAAGAAATGGAAGAAGCTGCAATAGTTGATGGTTGTAATGTTTTTCAAATTTTTACAAAAGTCCTTATTCCAATGGTAAAACCTTCATTAGCCGTACTTGCAATTTTTACTTTCATTGGAAGCTGGGGGGAATTTTTATGGCCAAGCATCGTGCTTACAAAAGAAGCAATGTATACACTACCTGTCGGGGTAAATAATTTACAAGGAATGTTCAGTTCAAACTGGAGATTTATAGCTGCAGGCTCAATTTTAGCTACAATTCCTATCATAATATTTTTCTTATGCATGCAAAAATACTTCATTTCTGGCGAAAATGAAGGTGCTGTAAAAGGTTAAAAATATTATTTTCCATAAAGAATTTCGTCTTCGTTTTCTTCTTCTTTAACGAAAATATTATAAGATCCGCAAGTACTGTAGTTTTGTAAAATAGCTTCATCAAAATCATTTGACATAACAAGGTGTCCTTTTACATAAGTTACATTACCTGCAGCAATATCCGTAGGAGTTCTGTCATCAGATGATACATTATCCACCAAATAATTTATTTTTCCCTTTGTTTCCATATAAGTCCTTGAAATATCGTTTAGCACATCAAATACATACCTTTGACGATTTGACATGCCCTCGTTCTCTGTCAACAGGGTGGTCGCTTTTTGAAGTTCTACAACAGATTCTTTATAATATTTTAAATGTCTTAATAAAAGAGCTAAATTATAGTGAGCTTCATAATTAAAAGGCTCAAGCTCTATGGCTTTGCAATAAGCAAGGCCTGCATTTCTGTAATCACCGTATAAATGGTAAGCAAGCCCCAAATTGTAATGGGCATCATAGCTGTCTTTTAAAATTTTGATAGCTTCTTTGTAAGAGGCAATGGCATATTTTAAATATTTTAATTCATAATCCTTTTTACCTTCCTGATAAATATATTTTTGGCGATATGCAACCCCTTTGTTGTAATGAGCCAGTCCCATATTTATATTATAACTTTTCATGTTATTGAATACATAAGGAATCCATATTAAAAACTTCTTTTTAATACCCAAAATTTTGTTGTACTGGTCAATTGCCCCATCAAAGTCACCTAATCTTTCTGCTGATATAATACCGTAATTCATTCTTGCAACAACATAATTAGGATTTGCTTTAAAAGCATTTTCATAGGCATCTACAGCAGAATAATAGTCCTCATACAAAACGTAAATATTTCCTAAATTATACCAAGCACTATAATGCCCAGGATACAAAGCAAGACCCTGCAAATAATAATCAATAGCCTTTTGAAGTTTAATTTTTCTTAAAGCCCTATCGCCTCGCCATACCAAGTACATTCCCCGACACTTGTTTATCTGAGTAACATACCAATCAGTGTATAAATAAGATGTTACGGCAATTGTTATTAAAATTAAGAACGAAAAAATTTTAGATAATTTACGCTTGTTCAAAATATACCTCTAGCTAGTATTCTAATACTTTTATCCTTATTTAGCAAGTATATTAAGGAAAATAAAGCATATTTACTTCCGTTGTAAAAGTTATATGTAACAAAATGTTAATATCGTATATACTATAACGCAATTGGTAAAGGGAAAAAATGTTTATATAAGTAAGGTAGGTTAAATTAAATTGGAGGTTAGGTTATGACAGGTCCATTGTTTTCAATGCCTATAACATCAGGTTTCGGCTATCCGAATATGTATGATTCATACTCTAATCAGGTGTTCCTAAATGATTTCACAGGCATGAATTGGTATACACCTCCATTCAATTATAATATGTACTCTGGCTATATGGATATGAATTCAAGCATATTCAATACAATGCCTTATTGCATGCCATATATGAATTATAATACCGACTCATATTATCAAAATATGGATAAATATTATGAAAATATGATGAATAATCAGGTAAAATATCAACAAAGAACTCGTGAAGCTGATATAACATTAAACGCAGCATATAAAAATATGCGACAAAAAGGTATCGTATTAAATGAAAAAATTCAACTTAACGAACAAGAACAAATTATGCCGGCATTTAAAGACTACGTAGCAAGTGTAAAAAGCTATTACGGAAGCAACGCGAATGAAGAAGATTTAAAAAATATAGCTCTTGAATTGTACCAACAACAATTCGGAAATACAATTCAAAAAGATATAAGAACACATGGCAGTGACTCTTTCATTCACGGAATTAAACAAGTAGGACTTTTAGGATTCGGGGACAAGACCTCAGCTGAAGATAACATCGCTAAAATTACCGGACAACCTAAAGGAAAATCTGAAAAATACAAAGTATGGGCAGGAAATGCTCTAGTCGGAGCCGTAGTTACAGCTTTAGGCTTTGCTTCAAATAAATTCAGCACATTCTGTGAAAAACTTGGCAAATGTAAATTCGGTAAAGCTACTTTAATCGGTGCCGGAATAGGCTGGTTAGGCGGTAGAATCATAGATTTATTCTCTTAATTTTCCCAAATAGTGTAAATATTAATGTGTGTGTAATTTTCAAGGACTGTATACCCCACAGTCCTTTTTATTTGCCTAAAGGAATTATGATGCATATTTTTTTAGAATTGCATATAAAAAACATTGTGACCCATTACAAGCTAATATAATGGCAATATTTTGATAGTCCACTTTGGGATTTTTATAAAGAATTCCCGCCCTCTTTTTATTTAAAGGAGTGAGGAGCGGGAACTAAATCAGTAAAAGAGACATCACCAACATTATTATTCACTTTTTTTTTAAGTCAAATTTTTGTGGATATTTTTTTTGCTTTAGAATATAATTAGATTATGAAAAGATTTTTTACGTTTTTAATATTAGCTATGGTATCCATAGCACCTGCATTTGCAGAAGATAATACAGCATCTGATCAAGCTAAGATGCTCTATGCTGATAACAGCATTGAGGAAAGTTTCAATTTATTGCTTGCAATACCGGAAGATGAAAGATCTGCCGAAGATTGGCTTTTATTAGGAAATCTTTTGCAAGACAAAGGAAGAGATGATGAAGCTGTTTTTATGTATACAAAAGCAATTTTAAAAGATGAGAAATTCTATAAAGCTCATTACAATTTAGCAAACTGCTATTTAAATACAGATAAGCCTAATATGGCAATAGAAGAATATAAAAAAACTCTTAAACTAAAAAAAGACTATGCCTATGCATATTACAATTTGGGTTGTGCTTATATAAAATTAGGCGAGTATAGAAAAGCTAAAAATGCGTTTTTAGATGCAATATATTTTAAAAATACAGAACCTGATTTCTACTACAACATTGCATATACCTATAAAAAATTAAACAAAGAAAAAGATGCAAAAGCATATTTAGAAATATATAATAAAGTAATGGAAAACAGAATAGAAGAATAATAAAGGGATATCATGAACTACAGCGGTATAATATTTGATTTCAACGGAACACTTTTATTTGACTCCGAAAAACACTTACAAGCCTGGAGAGAATTTTCCAAAAGGCTTAGACCTACAGCTTTTACAGATGAAGAAATGCGTGATTATATGTTTGGACGCACCAATGAAGATATAATAGCCTATGCAATAGGCAAAAAGCCATCTGCGGAATTGGTTGAAAAATTAGGTCAGGAAAAAGAAGCTCTATACCGTGATATGTGCAGAAAAGATAAAGAAAATTTTAAACTTGCCCCTCATGCTGAAGAACTTTTGGATTTTTTATGTGAAAATAATATCCCACATACAATAGCAACGATGTCAGGAATTGAAAACGTAGAATTTTATATAGAAGAATTTAACCTGAAACGTTGGTTTGATATAGATAAAATAGTTTATGCAAACGGTAAGATTCCAGGTAAACCAGCACCTGATATTTATCAAATTGCAGCAAAAAATCTTAATTTAGCACCCAAAGACTGTATTGTAGTTGAAGATGCCGTATCAGGAATTAATGCAGCAGAAAGTGCCGGTATCGGAAAAATTATAGCAATGGCTTCCATGGAACCTGTTGAATTATATAAAAATATGTTCTCAGTAAGTGAAATTATAACCGATTTTAGCCAACTGGACCGCAGTCAGTTTTTAATCAAAACAACAGTTTAAAATTAATAGCAAAAAAAATATTTTTGAGTTTTATATACTCTACAAGGAGTCTATATGAATATTCAAAATCAAAACGTAAATTTCAACGGAAGATTATACTCAAAAATAGGAAACCATATTACGAAACCAATATATTGCTGTCCACATGGTGATAAAAAATTTATCCGATACATAAACGAAATTGCCTCAAAAAATTCAGATACTTTTAATGTAAATATTAATAACTCAATTATTGATAAATCCATAAGTGTGACTACAAAAGAAATTCCAAATCTTTCGCTTAGAGAAAAAATTTGCTTTATCGTAACCCCAATTCAAAATAAAGCAATTAATATGCGAAAATCTGGAAAAATTAGTGATTTTACTTATAAAATAACCGAAAAAGAATATCAAAATATTAAAAAATCGGCAGGCTATAAATTAAAAAAAGAATTAAAAGCATTCGAAAATAATTTAAGAGAAAAAATTACTCCACATCTACGACCAAATTTAGAAAAAATTATTTATTAAATTATCTTCACATACTATACATACTCCACAAAAAATGTTCTAATAAAAAAGGAATATTTATATTTACTATAAAAATAGTTGGAGGAAAAGATGATTTTAACAAACATTGAAAGCGTACCGGGTATGAGAATTACCGGACATTACGGAATGGTATCAGGAAGTACCGTAAGAGCTAAGAATTTCGTAAAAGATTTTGGAGCAGGGCTTAAAAACATGGTCGGTGGAGAATTAAAAAGCTATACAGAACTTTTAGAAGAGGCTAGAAAAGAAGCCATTTCACGCATGATTCAACAAGCTGAGAAATTAGGTGCTAATGCGATTATAAACGTAAGATTTGCAACATCAGCAATAACCTCTGGTGCTGCTGAAGTATATTCTTACGGTACTGCAGTAAAAGTACAATCAATTGAAGGATAGTGTATATGGGTGATATAATACTAATATTATTGCTTTTAGGGATTACCTATGCAACCGGAAGTATTCTTGAAAAAAATCACTTCAAAAATATTAAACAACGAGAAATAGCTCTTGTGAAAAAGCCAGTTGTGTCCTTTGGGAAAAAACTTACAACAGATAAAAAAGTTAAAAAAGTAGAATTTGTCACAGGAGAAGTTGTAATAAGCGGTGATTACTTTAAAACATTTGTATCATCGTTCAGAAACTTTTTCGGCGGCAGAATGGTTTCATTTGAATCATTAATGGATAGAGCTAGACGTGAAGCTATTTTAAGAATGAGAGAAAAAGCCAAAAATGCTAACATAATCGTTAATACTCGACTTGAATCCACAATGCTGAATAATTGCGATGACACTTCAAATAACCAGTTACCGCAAGTTGCAGTAATTGCCTATGGAACTGCTATCACTTATGAACGATGAAGAAAATTACAACTTTGAAACTCAAATAAATATTATTGAAGATAATGTTAATGTATCAAAAACGTCTGATATAAAAGAATTTTTCATACTAACTACAGGCTTTATTATGCTTGCATGCGGAATATTCTTTGTATCAGATGTTGCGATGCAAATTTTTATAAATAACATGTCGTATCAAACCCAAGTAAAAATCGAAAATTTTCTAAATTCAAATAATGAAACAACATACAAATACAACGAAATCGACCAAAAAGAAATTAACAAACTGAACGAAATAAAAAAAGAAATTATAATTGCAGACCCGCAGTTAAAAAACTTGAAAGATTTTAAAATAGGTATATCAAAAGAAGAAGAATTAAATGCCTACATATATCCTAATGGGGATATATATTTTACGAAAGGAATAATAAAAGAACTAAAAACAGATGATCAAAAGACCTTTGTACTTGCCCATGAAATTGCTCATTATAAACATAGGGATCACTTAAAAACAATCGGAAGAAGCATTTTAGCACTGACTACAATAAATCTCATGGGACTGGGAGAAAGTCAAATAACAACTAAAATAATGTATTCTATCTATGATATAAACAATTTACAATATTCCCAAAAACAAGAAATAGCTGCAGATTTGTATGCAAATAACTTAGTAAAAAAAATATATGGTACCAATAAAGGTGCAATAGATTTTTTCAAATTAATAGAGAAAAAACAGAACTTACCGGAATTTATACATTATTTCAGCACACACCCGTCACCGGCAAAAAGGATTCAACTTATAAGTGAATAGGACTTGTAACCACATATAATTGTAATATAATAAATATTATGAGCATATTAATAAAAACTGTAGAAGAAACAGAATTTCCATCAAATTATACCGTAATAGATATTGAAACCACAGGGCTTTCATATAACAAAAACGAAATTATAGAAATTTCTGCTCTAAAAGTACGTAAAGATAGAATCATTGACAGTTTTTCGCACCTGATCAAACCAAATAGAAAAATCGGAAGTTTTATAACTCATTTAACAGGAATTACAAATGAAATGGTTGCAAATGCTGAAAAAATAGATAAAATTTTACCAGAATTTGTCAAATTTTTATCAGACGATACAATTTTGGGGCATAATGTAAAATTTGATATAAATTTTCTACAAAAGAATTTAGAAAACAATAAACTAGAAAGATTAAAAAATAAAAAAATAGATACAATGCTTTTAGCAAGAAAATATTGCAAACTTGGAAGTCATAGTTTAAAAAACCTAGCAAAACATTACAATATAAACATATCAGGTCATCACAGAGCATTGAATGATTGCAAAATTACACACAATATCTATATAAATATTAAAAAAAATTATAACCCAAATTAGCTATATGATTAATTTTCAATGGTATCATTTAAAAAGCATAAATAAGTTTTTGGATAGTTGTTACTTTGCATTGAATAACGCTAAAACCTTATAGGAAAATGGCGGGCTTGAATTTAGACAGCGTTTACAAAAGCTGATTTATCCAGAAGGCGTGCAATATAATTTATCAGAATTTTGAACAAATAAAAAATCAGTCATATTCGAGTTCTTAGACTGATTGACTGATGATAAGTTTAAAATGGGGCG
>CASGAK010000177.1 GCA_949299435.1 uncultured bacterium | reverse complement strand
ACCAGACCTTTAAAATTATTCCCTTGCATGACTGTCTCTGACAAAATCCCTGATATTTTTTTACCATTTATTAGCACATCATTTGGCCATTTAATTTGCGGCACGAGTCCATAAATTTCAAAAGTCTTACATAAAATTACGGATAAATATTGCGTTAAATTTGCAAACCTATCATCAAAATTTGTCGAGGGTTTAAGAATAATCGAAGCAAATATATTCTCATCACCTAAATCAAGCCAAGAACGATTCAAACGACCTCTGCCAGCAGTTTGATGCTTTGCTACTATAATTGTTTTATCAGGTAATGAGTCTAAATTCCTTTTACCGTAAAGGTTTGTAGAATCAACCTCATCGAGGTATAGAAAATTCATATATCCCTCTCTAAAATATACTTTATGAGATAATTTTATTACAAACAAAAAAAATTTGCGATTTTTTTTTTGTTGAGTTAGAATAAAATCGAAAAGGGAGAGAAAATGGAACATTGGGTTTATAGTTTTAATGTTTTTAACCATACTGTTTCTGTGAACATGGATACACTTATTACAATGTGGTTCTCCATGCTGCTATTAATAATATTGGCATTAATAACAACAAGAAAAACTTCTATATTACCAACAAAACTTCAGCTTATAGCAGAAGGGATCGTAAATTATTTTGCCGGTATAGTAAAAAGCAATATGGGAGAAAATGAAGCTAAAAAACATCTGCCTTTGATACTAACGCTTTTCATGTTTATATTGACGGCAAATCTTGTAGGGCAGTTGCCTTGGCATCTTATACACTTGAAAACAGGTGAATTAGCTTCCCCTAATAATGATATAAATATGACTGCAGCAATGGCAATAGTTGTTTCGCTGTATTACATATACTATGGTGTAAAGAAAAAAGGATTTCACTTTTTCTTCCATGGCTTCAGTGTAGAGGGAATAATTATTACCCTGGTTGATACACTGGAATTATTTGTAAGGCCATTTTCACTTGCTTTGCGACTTTTTGCAAATATTTTAGCTGGTGAAATACTTGTATTTACAATTGTCGGAATTTTAGCATATTTTATGCCGCTTCCTTTCATGCTTTTTGAACTGTTTGTGGCTTTAATCCAGGCTCTTGTATTTACATTGCTTTCTACAACATATATATCTATGGCAATAAGTGAAGAATAATTTATAAGGAGAAAAAAATTATGGCAATCGAACAATTAGCAAATTTGGATTTATCAAAACTTGGAGCAGGTCTTGCTATCGGATTGGGTACAATTGGAGCGGGTCTTGGACTAGGTATTGCTACAAAAGGTGTATTAGACGCTATCGCAAGACAGCCTGAAATGAAAGCTGAGGCTTTTAAAAACTTTATTATCGGTGCAGGTCTTGCTGAAGCTACTGCTATTTATGCACTGTTAATCGCTATATTATTAATATTCATAAAATAGAAACTGGTATAGGACAAATATATGTTTGAATTTAATGCTACATTTATTATTGCAATGGCAAGTTTTATTGTATTTATAATTATTATGAATGCGATATTATACAAGCCGATACTATCAATTATCGAGAAAAGACAATCTTATATCGATGATAATAATAATGCTGCAATTGATTCAAGAAATAAAACTAAAAGTATTTTGGCTGATAAAGAAAAACGTTTGAGTGATACAGCTTATAAATCAAGAGAAATTATATCAGCCAGAGTACAACAGGAAAATGAAAACTCGCTAAATATTGAGGAAAAAGCAAAAGCAGAATCTTTAGCTGATATTAATTCTGCAAAGGATAGCTTAAAAAATGATGCAGCCAATACTACAGAGATATTGAAAAACAACATCAAAGATTTAGCAGAAAATATTTCCTCAAAAATTCTTGGTGAAAACATTGCAATCAACAATGTTGATTATGAATTTATAGATAAGGTGCTAAAATGAATACAATTGCTCAAATTTGGAATACTATAGTTACCAGCAACTTTTTCAACTTTGTTGTAATGGTGCTGATTTTGGCATGGATTAATAAAAAATTTAATTTAGCAGCTAAATTAGAAGAAGAAATATCTAAAATTAAATCGACTATTGAAAATGCTGAAAATGAAAAAAATGCAGCTTATAACGAATTTTTAGAGACTCAAAAATCTGTAGAAAACTTGGAAAATGAAATAACCAAAAGACTTGACGATGCTCAAAAACGAGCAGACACAATGGCAGATAGTATAAAAACTCAAACTGAAAATAAAGTTAAAAAAATTAAAGATAACGTTACAAGAGTTATCCAGGCGGAGGAAAAAACGATTTCAGCAAAACTTTCTAAAAAAACAGCAAAAGCCGCAACTGAACTTGCAAAAGCTCATATAAAATCTGTTTTGCAGAACAAACCTGAGCTACATGAAAAATATATCAATCAAAGTATTGAAGAATTAGGATAAATTATGGATTCAATTCAAATATCTTTAACAGCCAAAAATTATGCAGATGCACTAAAAGAATTAGGACAAGATAATCTTATCTCTTATGATGACATTTTAAAAAATCTTGAACTTATTATGGACATCTGTGCAAACTCTAAAGATTTGTCTAATGTATTGAATAATCCCACTATTTCCGATGAAATCAAATATTCAATAATTGATGAAGCCTTTAAAAAAGATATAAATGAAAAAATAACAGACTTTATAAAAATATTAATAGAGAAAAAGCGTTTCAATGAATTAGCGGGAATAATCCAAGCATACAAAAACGAATTGGACGGTATCAAAAATATTCAACGAGTAGAAGTTATATCAGCAATTTCGCTTAAAGAGGAATTTAAGACTCGTATAATAGAAAAATTACAAAAAAGACTAAACAAAACAGTAATTGCAAATTGGAATGTCAACGAAGATATTATCGGAGGGCTGGTTGTCAAAATAGATGATGACATAATTGATTCAAGCCTGAAAAATAAATTAGAAAATTTAAGTAAAAATTTAATATAAAGGGGAAATTATGGCACTAATAAAACCTGATGAAATTAGTTCAATAATAAAAAGCAAAATAGAGAATTATGATCTTCAAACCGAAGTTTCAAATACAGGTACCGTAATTGAGATCGGTGACGGAATTGCACGTGTATACGGGCTTAGAAATGTAATGTCAAATGAACTTGTTGTATTTGATGATGGGAAAGATACATTAGGAATTACTCTAAACTTGGAAGAAGACAATGTCGGTATAGTAATTCTTGGAGAATATACCCAAATTAAAGAAGGTATGACGGTAAAAACAACAGGCAGAATTGCCTCAGTACCTGTAGGCGACGGCTTGCTCGGAAGAATTATAGACCCGACAGGAAAACCAATTGACGGAAAAGGGGAAATCCCATATACAAAAACAAGACCAATTGAAAGAGTTGCACCCGGTATCGTAGCAAGAAAATCAGTTCACCAACCCCTGCAGACAGGACTGACAGCAATAGATGCTCTAACTCCTATAGGCAGAGGACAAAGAGAACTAATCATCGGTGACAGACAAACAGGTAAGACAGCAATTGCAATAGATACAATTTTGAACCAAAAAGGACAAAATGTAATTTGTATATATGTTGCAATCGGTCAAAAAGCATCTACAGTAGCACAACTGGCAAAAACTTTGGAAGAACACGGTGCTATGGACTATTCAATCATCGTATCCGCAACTGCAAATGAAAGTGCACCATTACAATATATTGCACCATTTGCAGGAGTTGCGATAGGTGAAGAATTTATGGAACAAGGCAAAGATGTTCTAATTGTATATGACGATTTGAGTAAACACGCACAAGCCTATCGTGCAATGAGTTTGCTATTAAAAAGACCACCGGGACGTGAAGCATACCCTGGAGATGTTTTCTATCTTCACTCTAGATTACTTGAACGTGCAGTCAAATTGAATGATGAATTGGGTGGAGGTAGCATCACTGCATTGCCGATTATCGAAACTCAAGCAGGAGATGTATCAGCATATATTCCGACTAACGTAATTTCTATTACTGACGGACAAATCTTCTTGGAATCTAACCTTTTCCACTCAGGAGTTCGCCCTGCAATAAATGCTGGTATATCAGTTTCCCGTGTAGGCGGTGCTGCTCAAACTAAAGCAATAAAACAAGTAGCAGGGAAATTGCGTCTTGATTTAGCTCAGTTTAGAGAACTTGAAGCATTCGCTCAATTTGCTTCAGACTTAGATCAAGCAACCAAAAATCAATTACTAAGAGGTCAAAAACTAACAGAAGTTCTAAAACAGCCTCAATATGCACCCTTGAGTGTAGCAGAGCAGGTATCAATACTATTTGCAGCAAATGAAGGACTTTTAGATGATGTACCAAACAATCAAATAGCAAAATTCAAAAAAGATTGGTTTATTCATCTGAATGCTAACTTAAAACAGCTGGCTGACAATTTGAACGACGGAAGTGCACTATCTGATGAAGATAAGGCTGAATTAAAATCAAGTATTGAAGAATTTAAAAAGACATTCTAAAAAAGGAGATTACCTATGAAATGTTATTATCACCACGACAGAGATGCATTCGGAATTTGCTCAAACTGCGGAAAAGGTTTATGTTTGGAATGCATAAGTGAAAAAAACAATAAAATATTTTGCAAAAACTCTAATTGTGCACAAAAGACAAATTCTAATTTATCACTAATACAAATACTTATTTTGATTCTTGTAATTTTGACAATATTTTTACTAATAATGGATTAAAATTTATGGCAAATTTAAAGGATATAAAAAACAGAATACAAAGTGTCGAGAGCACGAAAAAAATTACACGTGCTATGAAAATGGTTGCGGCAGCGAAAGTAAAAAAGGCTGAATCTACAGTTAAAATGTCAAGACCATTCACAACAGAACTGAATATTATGTTTAAAAAATTACTAAACTCTGTAGGAACATACTCTGACACGACACTAAAAATAAAATCAGCTATAGATAACTATCCTGCACTTTTGCAAGTAAGGGAAACAAAATCAGCTGGACTTTTGGTAATCACTTCAAACAAAGGTCTAGCGGGTGCTTATAATGCAAATATTATTAAAAAAACACTTCAAACAATTAAAGACTACAATGATAAAGGAATCAAAACCATATTATTTATAGTTGGTCAAAAAGGTATAAGCTCCCTAAAAAGAAGATGCAAAGGCTACAATTGTGAAATTGCAAAAACATATAATGCTATAGCAAATAACCCTTCAGGCGAGGGGGCAAATATTGTGGTCTCAGATTTAGCAGAATATTTTGTTAACCAAAAAATTGACAAAATAGAAATTATAACAACTCGATTTAAAAATATGATGAGCTATTTTATAGAAAATTGGGAAGTATTGCCATTGAAAGGCATAAATGACGATCATGAAAGAATCAATGATAATATCATTGAGCCTCTTATGGAATTTACACCTGATATGCATCATATTTTACAAAAAGTTGTCCCGATGTATATAGCAAACATAATTTATCAAGCATTACTTGAGGCACAAGCAAGCGAGCTTGCAAGCAGAATGACGGCAATGTCAGCAGCCACAAGCAACGCTGAAAAAATGCTAAAAGAGCTTTCAACTGAATATAATAAATCACGTCAGTTTGCTATCACTCAGGAAATTATCGAGGTCGTATCAGGTGCTAACGCTCAAATCGGCTAGAATATTTATCTGTAAAAAACAGTTCTGACCGTATCCCTAAAAGTACCTTATAGAATTTGCCACTACAACGGCAATAAATCATTCAAACTTACCCCTAAAGACTTTGCAATATTGGCAACTACAAGTATTGTAGGACAGACTTTTGCGTTCTCAATTCTATACAAATGCTGAGGTGTAATATCAGACATCTCAGCAAGATGTTCTTGTGATATTCGCTTACGAGCACGCTCAACTCTGATGTTTTCTGCGAGAATTTTTAATACTACTTGTTTATCTAACATATCATTATTCTAACTTTATTGACAAAAAAATATCACAATATATAATTTAATATATAAACATATATGTTATATTATTAAAATTTAAATTGGTATTTTAAAATATGATAGGGGATATATGAAAAACATAGAAGAAAAAAATGCTTTTACAATGTCTGAAGTATTAATTACACTTGGGATAATAGGGATAGTCGCCTCAATGACACTACCAGCAGTAATTACGAAGCACAAAAGAAAAGTCGCAGAAACAAAGCTGGCGAAATTTTACTCAGTAATAAATCAAGCCCTAAGAATGTCAATCGCAGAACACGGTGAAATTTTAATTGACAACACAAATAAAACATCAACTTCTAATGTAGAATACATCGAAAAATGGTATAAAGAAAATATAACAAAATACATTAAAACAATCCATGAAGAAGGCTCAGATAAAACCTCTACATATTATAAAGTAGCCTTTATAGATGGATCAGGCTTTAACAGCTATATGAGCGGTTCAAATACGACAACCGGCAAAAGTTCTTTATATATATTTTACTGCCTAAACTATAAGATTTGCGACTATGGACATTATGAGGGAGAAAACCAATTTTTATTTACCTACTCTCCTGAAAAACAACAGGTAATCCCAACATACCGAGGGCAAAGTATTAACAATTTAAAAAGAAGCTGTTATTCAGAAAATGAGGGAAGCAGACATGGCTGTACAGCATTAATTGAAGCTAACGGCTGGAAAATTCCTGATGACTATCCTTGGATTAAATAGGCTATTTTACAGCAGTGAAATCGTTAATGTTTTTAGCCTTCATGTTTACTAATGAATAATCCACTGCAACATTTTGAGCTTGAGATTTTTGAGCAGCTAATTTAGCTTTACGTTTTTCTTCTGATTTATTTGTCATATAGATATTCAATTTAGGAATACCGATACCTAATACGATACCAGAATATAAATAGCCAGCAACTTGTGCTATATTCAAAATTCTCAATTGCTTTCTTATCGCTTTACCTTTTTCACCTGCAGGAATCAGCTTAGACATCTTAGAAAAGCTGAGAGCTTTACCATTTTCTGTAACCTTTAAATTCAAACTCTTTAAGCCTTCTATCATAACTTCATCACGAGTTTTAAGTCTTTTCTTAAAGAAAGATTTCTCATTAATATTTTTTATAAGTGATTTTTCTTTATCCATTGCTAAAGCAACCCCCTTAGCGACAAAGTTGCCTAACACAAGCCAGTTAACGAAGCCTAATACGTCTTTTACAACACTTTCTCTCAGTTCGTCTTTGTCACGTGCAACTATAAATCTGGACATAATCGTCATTCCATAAATCAATTTAAATTGATTCAAAGTCGGTATCATACCTTTAAATTGAATATTTTTGAGTAATCCGCCCTCTTTCATTGCAAGGTTAGCGACTATTCCGCCTCCAAATACAGCAGCTGCTGCAGCCTTCCACAATTTAAAGTTAAAACTATTATCTTTTTCACGGCCTTCTACACCGACGAAACCGTCACTGCCTGTTTTTTTCTTGGTCAAATAAATATTCAACGGCTGGATTGACATTCCGACCATTGAGCCTATGCCCATACCGATTATTGTTCTTGCTGTGTTTATGTGCTTTAAGCCGTTTATAAATTTGTTTTTCGTAAAATCTGTTTCTGAGAATGCTTCTATAACATTCTTTTTAGTAAATGTTTTTGCAACGTTATATATATTTTCCACAAATCCTGACAATGAATTTGTAGTTTCAACACCGCCTGCTTTGAGTTTATAATCAGATTCATAGCCAGTTGCTTCGGTTATGAAATTTACAAGATACTGCTTAGTAGACTTTGGCATTGTATCTGAATCTATATCAGGATTTGTTAATACAGACATATAACGTTTTACGATGTTCTGAATTTGATATTCATCTAATCGTTTTTCATTATCTCCTGCTGTAGTAGACAAGTTATCAAATACGTTATGGAGAGTTTTTTCCAAATTCTTCAATGAATTTGTTTTAATAGCTTCAGAATCTTTAATATTTTGCTCTAATTTATTAGCCTGCATATTATCATGGAAAAGTTTGCCCATAATATCAAAGGTTTCATTATCTGCAAAAATTTTATCAGCTCTAATATTAAATGCTTTATTAAAAGCAAGAGAGAAAGCTAAAGCAGCCATAGAGCCATATACACCGATTAAAGAATGGTTAATCGTTCCTGAGGCCTCACGACGACCTGTCTCCATACCTGCAGCAGGACCTCTGTTTACAAAATCAACTGTTGTTCTTGGTAATACCATTGAGCCAACATCTACAGCATTCGCACCCCACGCTTGGTTTGTATCTAAAAATCTCAGACCTACATTTAGGGCATCACTTATGCCTGTAAACTGCTGTTTATATTCTTGTTTTTTATTTTGAATTTGATTTTGGGGTATGTTTTGAATTTTCATGATTATCTCCTTACGAATTTATAAATGAATCTAGTTTTTTGAAGGCTGCATTAGAGGCCGACTTTGATGTGGCTACAGCAGCCGACGTACCGGCTCCGGTTGCGGGAGTTCCCGCTGATGTTGCCTTTTCTGCATTTAAATTCGCAAGATCTTGTTCTGCTTTCTTTTTTTGTACTTGTGTTCTTGTATATATCGGTATAAATACTCCCAACGAAATTAGTGAGAATGCTATATTTCCGATTTGACAAATTGTTCTTAATTTCTTATCTGATGGAAGAGCAAGCTCATCTGTTGATTTGAGTGAAGTATGTTTTGCCCAATTCCAGAATTTTTGCAATACATTTGCATCTGAATCCACTTTTTGCAATCTGTTAATTAATTTAACTTTTCCGCCTTTAACATGTTCTATTAAAGTAGCTATACCTTTTGCAGCATAATCACCTAGGAAATAAAAACTTGAGAATGTTGCTATATCTCGAATTGTATTTTCTCTTAACTCATTTTTATCTTCAGCTACAGCCATTCTGCTTGCAAAAGTTGCCGTAGATATTATTCTTGCCTGATCCATTGTCGGGAAAAGCCCTTTAAATTGATATAATGAGCTTAAACTTGGCTTATCCATAAGCATTGACAGACCGCATACTCCAAGCATTGAGCCTACTGATATGAATTTTTGTTTTAATAAATCCGCTTTTTCTTTTGCTGAAAGCTCTTTATACTCTTTTTTATCCTGATAATCATTATAAATCGGAGCACCTTTTCTGCCTGAAAGTTTGTGAGTAATCCATCTGTTTATCGGCTGAGCTGAAATTGCAAGCGGTATAATTAAACCTAAACCGCCTAAACTTTTCCAATTTACTAATTTTTTAGCTTTTGCAAAATATTTTGAAAGCTCTTCTGCTGTTTTTACACCGTTTTGTTTTGCTCCATACAAAACTTTTGGTGTATCTTTGCAGAATGAAGCTAAGTTATTACCAAGATATTTTTCTTCACCTAAAAATCTTATATTTTCAGAAATATGAGTTAATGCAACTAAATTTTTATATGCTTTTTTAGTATTTGCATAATCACCGTCAAATGCAGCTTTTGCAAGAGTGTCTATCACATCTGCAGCTTCTTTTTTGAGTTTGATTTTTTGAACTATTTCATCAATTGAACTACAGTTTTTAATATCATTCGGATTCTCTGCAAGAATATCTGCAAATCTTTTGATACCATCTGCAGAGTATGCTTCACCGTCTACACCCTCTAATGATAGTATTGAACGTTTGAAAAATTCTTTATATGAATCTAAAGTCGGCTCTCCCGGCATATAAAATTTTGCAATTTTATCATACGCCTCATTATTTGCCCAATTGTTAATTAAATTTTTATCAAATTTACCCATTATAGGCTTGTTAGCTAAAACTCCAGCACCCATTACTACAAAACTGGGTAAAATACAGTTGATAAATAACCCTGAAGATTCACGTCTGAATGCTTCAAAACCGCCGAAAACATTTAACTGTCTTTTTGGTTTTCCATCTTTATCTAAAATAGGATTTCCGTTTTCATCTTTCTTTTTTGAGCCAGCATAAGTTTCCACTATGGTACGAGGTATTATAGCTGTTGATAAATCCAACACCGTAACATTCAGCATAGGGTGTTCTTCACACTTTTGAACACCTTTTACCAACAAATCAACTACACCGCCTTTAAATGCAGGCTGTTTTTCTGTAATACTCTTTTTAGGGGTATTCTTTTTATTTACGCTACTTATACTTACTTTTTCTATCATATATTCGTCTGGGTTTTAATTTCACACATATTATAACAACAGCACAGTAATATTAAAAGCTGTGAATTTTAAAAATTGCCTTATCTTACTTAAATGTTAAAGAGATATTAAGATGGATTTTTGAATGATTTTTTATTTTTACGATTTTTTAACAGTTTTTTTTACTTTTTTAATCACCAAATCACTATTTTTTATTTAAATTGAGTATAAATTTTATAAATTATATTAGCAAATAAAATGTAAATAATTGTAACAAATACATTTATTTTTTTGATTTTTATATATTAAGTATATATTAATTAAAGTTTTTGATAAAAGTTATGGCATGCTCTTTAGTTATAACATCACCATTCAACTGAGCTTCATGCAGTGCTTTCATAATTTCTCCGAGTTTTGGAGATGGGGAAATTTTTAGAATATCCATTACTTCATTACCACTTAGCAATTTAGGTAAAGGTTCAAGAGTGTCTTTAACATCTAAATAAAATTTTAGCAGCCTATTTAATGAATTTATATTTTTTTCTACCATCTCCTCAGATACTGCAGGACCTCTTGCTGAGAGTCTATCTGCCTGAGCTAAAATAATTGCATCTATAGAATTATTTTCCATTTTTCGCACATATCGCATTAGAATTTTATCGTTAATTTCTGGTGAACTCATTAAAGAAGATGGATATATGTGGTTTTTAATCATTTCTGAAATATATTCAATTTGTTTATTTGAAAAAGAGAGTTTTTTCAAAATATTTAAAGACATTTTAGCTCCAACGTCATCATGTTTTATAAATCTGTGACGTCCGCTGTCTTGTTCAATTGTCCAGGTTTGGAATTTACCTATGTCATGTAAAAAACCAGCCAATTTCAAATGTGCAAGCCTTGAATACCCACCAAAATCTATCCTTTCTAAGTGAGCTTTTACATCTTTATTTGAGGTTTTATATATCTCATTAATCATTCTTGAAGTTTCTATTGAGTGCTCAAAAAGTCTGAGATGATGGTGAGAATTTGGAGGAACTTTTTTAAGTTCATTCACTATTGGAAATATTTTTTCCAAAACTCCTGATTTATCCATATTTTTTATCGCTATATCTGAATACTCACCGGAAAAAAGATGCATTATTTCATAATTTATTCTCTCTACAGCAGGATTATTAACTAAATCTAAATATTTTTCTACTGATTTTAAAGTTTCATTATCTATTTCAAAGCCTGTTTGAGCTTGAAATCTGAATATTCTAAGTATTCGCAAAGGATCGTCTGAGAGATTTTTTTCATCTATAATTTTTAAAACTTTATTTTTAATATCAGCCAAACCTCCTGTTGGATCCAGCAGGAGATTATTTTTTAAATCGTATGCTATCGCATTCATTGTAAGATCGCGTCTTTGCAAGTCTTTTTCCAAAGTTTCACCAAGCGGGTTTGTAATATCTATATAATTTATTTTGTCCCTCATTACTATACGGTAAATTTTATTTACCTCGTCTAAGGGGACAAAAGTTGCATTGAAAAAATCAGAAACTTTCAATGAAAAATCTCTTGCATCAGCATTTAGAACAATTAAATCCCTGTCATTTGTAGCTTTATCAAGTAAAAAATCCCTCACAGCCCCGCCTACCAAATATATTTGCTCTTCAAAATTATCTAGAAGCTGCGATAAAATTTCATCTGATTTAATTTTGTCTATAATTTTCGAATTCATAAATTATATTTCCTAAAGCTACAGTTACTGCCGTTTCAGCTTTTAAAATTAAATTACCCAATGTCAGCATAGGTATGGAATTTTTTTCAAAAAAATCAAATTCTGCTTTTGAGAACCCGCCTTCTGGACCAATTATCACCAAAATACACTCATTTCGTTTTATTGGATTTTTTTTACATAAATCCTTTAACGTTAAAGTGGCTCTACGCTCACAAAATGCAATTATTCTATCAAATCTGTTTGATTGAATTAGGGTATTTATATCAGACAAATTTTCACAGGTAGGTATTACAGCCCTTTCACATTGCTTTGATGCTTCATACATAATTTTGTTCCAGCGTGGAATTTTCTTTTCAATTACTGAACAATTTAGAGCACAATTATCAGTCATTATCGGAATTATAGATCTTACCCCTAATTCTGTAGCTTTTTCAGCTACAAAGTTTTGAGAATCACTTCTCAGCGGACTTTGTGCTAAATATAAATTAAATTCCAAATCACGTTCTGAGTAATAGGATTTTTCAATTTCAACTTCAATAGTCTTTGAGTCAATTCGACTGATTATAGTCTCATATTGCACTCGATTTTCGTCAATTAGTAATATTTTTTCACCAATTCTCGCTCTTAAAGCTTTTGCGAGATGAGTATAATTTTCTTTGTCATCTATTATTATTCTGTTTCCTGATTTTTTTTCAGAATTTATAAAAAAATGAGGCACAATATTCTCCTTTTAAAGCATTTTACAATAAAAAGAATCGATTTGAAAATATTTATTAATTTTTTTTTATTTTAGTAGCTTTTTATTTCTTTTTGAAGTATTATTCCAGTAGTAGAAATTTCAACTTAAAAACCAATTGGGAGAATGTCGTGGAAAACATTATTAAAAATGAAAAAATAATCGGTATACCCCGTGCTATGTCATTTTATAACAATTACCCTTTTTATTACGGGTTTTTCACAGATTTGGGTATTAAAATAGTTTTATCTGATATTACAACAAAACAGACCATGTCTAGGGGTTCTGCTCTTGTCGTAACTGAAACTTGCTTACCTATAAAAGTGTACATCGGTCATATACTAAACCTTTTGGACAAAGGTGTTGACAAAATTTTTGTACCTTCACTGCAATCAGTTGCTCACAAAATTTACAACTGCTCTAAAATTAGAGGACTTCCCGATTTAGTCAGAAATGTTGTTAAAAAAGATTTTACAATGATTGAAGCTACTTTGGATAAGTCTGAAAAAAATCAAGGACTTTATACTTTCTTAAAAGAAATTGCAGCCTACTTTGATATAACAGATGAAAATATAATTAAAAGAGCATCTAAAGCAGGTTGGAGATGCTATAATAATTTCTTTATCATGACAAAATCAGGTATGAGCTACAAAAAAGCAATGAATTATGCCCTACAAGGAAAAATTTTCATTGAAAATCAGACAAAAGAATACCCTATTTCTGTTGCCTTGGTATCTCATGGATATAATATCTATGATGAGAGAACATCTATGAAAATAATTGAAAAACTTGAAAAAATGGACGTTAAAGTTGTAACATCACTGCAGCTTTCAAATGAACAAATGGACGAAGGTATTGCAACACTCGGAGAAGAAAGATACTGGGCAAATGAATACGAAATGACAGGCACTGCAGGACATTATCTAAAAGATAATCGAATAGATGGTATAATTACCCTCACAGCCTTCGGCTGCGGACCTGACTCTTTGATGGTGGAAAGGATTCAAAGAAAAGCTAAGCATTTCGGAAAACCGCTTTTACATCTGACTATTGATGAACAAACTGGTGAAGCCGGTTTTATCACTCGGTTAGAAGCATTCGTTGATATGCTTTTTCGCAAAAAACGTGCTAATATCATTAATAACATAGAAATTAATGATACAAAAAGCAATTACATTCCAAATACCAACTTTATTGAAACTAAATAATAAAAAAGCCTCATCTATTGAGGCTTTTTTTATTTATAAACATACTAAAAAAGCGAAAATTTTCATCTTCGCTTTTTAATTCTTATATATCTACCACTTACTATACTTTACGTTTGCGAGCAGCTTCTGATTTGCGTTTTCTTCTTACGCTCGGTTTTTCATATCTTTCACGTTTTTTAACTTCTGAAAGAATACCAGCTTTTTGAATCTTTTTCTTGAAACGTCTTAGAGCACTTTCAATTGATTCGTTTTCGCCAACTTTTACTTCTGCCATTTATATTTTCACCACCTTTATGGTCTTTTGGTACACTATATTTGTAATTATAACCTAAATAAAAAAAATTTCAAGATATAATTATTTTTCAAACTGTATTTAATTATTTATATCTTTTACCAAATCAGAAATATCAACATCCAATGCATTGGCTATTCTACACAAAGTTATTACCGTAGAGGCTTTTTCACCTCTTTCAATACAGCCAATAAAGTTTCTTGCAGAATCAATTTGGAATGCCAATTCTTCTTGCGAAAGACCCTTTTTAAGACGCTCTTTT
>CASGAK010000176.1 GCA_949299435.1 uncultured bacterium | reverse complement strand
TTTCGCGGTGCCCCCCCCCCCCGTAAATCCTCTCATAGCGTGCATTTCCAGCTCCTTTCATTCTTCATCGATTTTCATCGTCTTTTTTTTTATTATAACAATTTTTTTCATAGTGTGCAAGTTCAGTTTATAAAATATTTTACGAAATAAAAACACTCAATTTTGTAACATTTCTTAATTAAAAAGGCAATTTTATAGGGAATAAATACTTTATATATATAAGTTATTAAGAGAAAAGGGAACGACTATGGCAATTGAATTTGTATCAGCTAGTAAATTTAATGAAAGCCCTGAACTGCAAAAAGAATATGGCAGCTATGAAAAATTTTTAACTGCTTACACGTCTTCGCTCAGTAAAACTTCTCTTATGACTTTTGTAAAAGAGCATAAAAATACACTCTACTCATTACCGACTTTAACTCGTGAAAGTATTTGGGCACGCTCAAAAGAAGCTGATGCAAAAAAAGCGGCTGCAGAAGATGCCTATTATGCAGCTCGTAAAGCCGAAGCTCAAGCAGATTATGCAAAAGATCAAGCACTCAGTGAACTTTCTAAAAGAGAAATTGAATATAATCGAAATCAAAACAGCTTTAATGCAGAAAGCGACTATAATAGAGCACAACTTACATATTTAAATGCAACTAAAACAGCTTCAAATGCAGAATTAAATCGTGAACTGTTAGGTGAAAAAATGGTAAGAGCTTCTAAAAATGCAACAAGTGCTTTTGTAACAGGAATGTTCGCTGATAAAATGCTTAATTTTGACACATAAGAGGAATTGCTTATTAATTTTTATTAATATATCCTGAATTTCCATGTTGCAATTTTTTCTTGATATAATAAAATCCTTTATGTAGAGTGCTTACGCCAATAATCACTCAACAAGAAAAGGAAAATAAATTATGTCAATTAACTTAAAAAACAAGCAAGAAATCATTAAAGAATACGGTGCTAACGAAAAAGATACAGGTTCTGCAGCCGTTCAAATAGCTTTAATGAGCCAAAAAATTTCTGAACTTACCGAACACTTAAAAACTAACAAAAAAGACTTTGCGACTAAAAGAGGTCTTTTAATGTTGGTAGGTAGAAGAAAAAGATTACTTTCTTACTTGAAAGAACAAAACCTTGATGAATACAGAGCTTTAATTAAAAAGTTAGGTATCAGAGGTTAGTAGATTTTTCAGGGATTACCTGAATAATTGAGATTAATTTTACAAAGGCACCCTGTGGGTGCTTTTGTTTTATAGGGGAATTTTTATGAAATCACTAAAATCAATGAGACTGCACATCGGAATTTTTGGAAAAACAAATGTCGGAAAATCTTCACTTTTAAACAGAATAACATCACAAAATATTTCTATAGTATCGGAAATTGCAGGTACAACAACAGATGTTGTAGAAAAATCAATGGAACTACTGCCCATAGGTCCGGTAACTTTTCTTGATACAGCAGGGATTGATGATTCAACTATATTAGGCGAAAAACGTCTGCAAAAAACAATATCAACTATAAACAGAACTGATATTGCAGTAATCGTCTGTGATTACAACGGAATTGACGAATATGAAAAAAAATTAATTGAAAAATTCTGTGAACTTAAAATTCCATATCTAATAGTAATTAACAAAAATGATAAAAAAATAATTGACAAAAAAAAATATAAAGAAATTTTGGAAATCGTAAATGATGAAAAAAGGATTTTAAAAACCTCTACAAAAACTGATGATAGAATTGTATATAAATTTAAAGAATCAATATTAGGGCTTCTCCCTGAGGAATTTGTAAATCCACCTAAAATTGCAGGAGATCTAATCCCCCAAGGCAGCACTGTAATTCTTGTAATACCTATTGATAAAGAGGCACCAAAGGGGAGAATAATTCTGCCTCAAGTACAAACTTTAAGAGATCTACTCGACAGCAATTGTCTTAGCTATGTAGTAAAGGAAAACGAACTAAAAAGTGCCTTGGAAAACCTTAAAACGCCTCCTGCACTTGTAATTACAGACAGTCAGGCGTTCAAACAAGTCGCTGAAATTGTGCCTGAAAATATTTCGCTTACTTCTTTTTCAATACTTTTCGCAAGGCTAAAAGGTGATCTAGAAGCATTCACAAAAGGAGCAAAAGCCATTGATGACTTAAAAGACGGTGATAAGGTTCTGATTTTAGAAAGCTGCACCCACCATGCAATCGAAGATGATATCGGGAGGGTTAAAATTCCTAACCTTTTGAAAAAGAAAACAGGTAAAAATTTGATCATAGAAAACTATGCAGGACATGATTTTCCTGACATTTCAGGCTATTCATTAATAATCCACTGCGGAGCTTGCATGACAAATCGAAGAGAAATATTATCAAGAATATTAATTGCAAATGAAAAAAATATCCCGATTACAAACTATGGCATTACAATTTCATACTGTCTCGGAATTTTGCCCAGAGCCTTGAAAATTTTTAATTAGAATTTACAATTAAAAATTTCTTCAATCTCTACACCCAATGCTTCGGAAATATTTTTCAAATTTTTAATTTTGATATTATTTACCCCACGCTCCAGAGTACTTATAGAATTTAAACTAAGCCCCGAATTAAATGCCAATTCCTCCTGCGACATTTCTTTTTTAAGACGCAGGTATCTGACACTTTGACCTATTTTGAATAAAAATTCATCTCTCATAACAGAAGTTTAATATATTGACAAAAGCACTTCTAACAAGTAAACTAGTATTACTACTAGTTTACTTGTAATAGAAGTAATAAATTTGGAGATTTATTATATGAAAAAAATTAAATCGACCGCATTCACAATGGCTGAAGTATTGATAACATTAGGAATAATAGGTATAATTGCCGCATTAACAATTCCGGGAGTAATTGAGGGATACAAGAAAAAAGAAACAGTGGCGAAGCTGCAAAAGGCTTATACCTTACTAAATCAAGCACTAAAATTATCAGAAGCTAAATATGAAGAATATGAATACTGGGAAAGCGGAGCTAATTTCGCAACTGCTGAGGATTATTTA
>CASGAK010000175.1 GCA_949299435.1 uncultured bacterium | reverse complement strand
TGTCTTGAATTGCTTTTCCTGATATTTTCCGATTAACGTCGGAATTGTCATAGCTGCAACTACTCCGATTATACCAAGTGTTATCAAAACTTCTGCAAGCGTAAATGCACATTTTTTGCTATTTTGACCTTTTCGCTTTGGTGCGTCAAAACAACTCACCCTATTATGCAATAATGGTTTCAACAACTCTTTGATTGTGAATGCTTTTTTCATACCGACCTCCATGTTACCTAATATAATATTCATTTTACCACTTTTTTGGTCGATATGCAATACTTTTATTTTTTTACCTGAAAGCGGGTATTTTCGCGGTCCCCCCCCCCCCGTAAATCCTCTCATAGTCTGCATTTCCAGCTCCTTTCATCTTTTATCGGTTTTCATCGTATGCCTATCCATTATAACAACTTTTTTTATTCAATGCAAGAGTTTTCAAAATCATAAGAGTTTTAGGTGGGTATTTTTCACAATTATTAAAAATACATATTCCATAGAAATAACAAACTTTTAGATTGTAAATTTTCTTTAACATACATCAGATTTATCTAAAGTTTTAACTTCTAAAAACCGATAAGAACTTTGTTAGAAGGTTAGATAAAGGAGTAAATTTTATGTACAGATATACAATTTGGCCTGGAGTTTACAGTTTTAAAGAAGAATGCTCATTGTTCATTTTATATATTAAAGAACAATTTGAGGAATTTATGAAAAAGATTAGAAAAGCAGAAGAAGCTATTAATGAATAGCTGTTGAAAAGGATTGTGTGGAGTGTGCGACTATGCACAAATGTAAAGAGCGGCAATAGAACCGCTCTTTTTTCTCATATTTCTATATAACTTGTCCGATAAGACAAGTAAGCTAGACTTTAGGGTAGCACTTTGACGAAAAAAAACACAGCTAAGTTTTGTTTTGAAAAAGATATAATGTGAACCACAGAGCAGACTTGCGAGAACCGGAAAAGCAGGTCGCAAAGGTCTGCTTTTGATTATAAAATAAAATTATTTTGTCATTGTATTATAAATAATTTCTGATGCTTTAACAATAAAATCCTTACCAAGCGGTGAATTATATGGTCTATTGACAAGAATTGCTACAATATATTTTTTACCGTTGGGAGCATAGACAATACCTGCATCACCAAGCATTTTACCTATATCTCCTGTTTTGTGTATGAACACCGCACCAGCTCCAAGACCTGCAGGAATTAGTCTGTCATTATGAACGTGTCCCATATAATCAAATATTTTTTCACGAGAACTTACAGATAAAAAGTTGGGATTATCAAGATTATATAGCATTCTCGCTAAATCCTCGGCTGTCGTAAAATTTGTTCCGCCCATATCAGGAAGCCATGTATTTACCCTTGTATGACTCAATCCCCACTGTCTTATGCCAGAATTTATATCATTCATAGAGCCGAGCTTTGCCATAATCATATTCGTTGCAGAATTGTCCGACTCAGTAATCATTACCCTTGCAAGGTCGTCCATTGTCCAAACAGAATTTTCTGCCTTGAACTGCAAACTACCTGAGCCTTCAGCTCTATAATAATCAGTTAATGTCATAGTATCATATATCGTCAATTGTCCCGCTTCAATTGAGCGGAATAACTGGATTAGGACAGGAATTTTTATAATGCTTGCTGCTGAATATAATTTGTCTGAATCTAGCCCTGCATAATTCCCTGTGTCATAATCCCATACATATATTGAAGGCTCTACTGTGGGATATAGTGAAGCTAGATTTTTTAAAGAGTTTTCAAGCCCGATAAGTCGCTCATTTTGCGTCAAAGTCAACATTTGAGGCTTTTTCTTTTCCGCTCCTTTAAGAAAATAATTGTCTAGGAAATAATCATTATGTAAATATCCCAAAGTAGGATTTAAAATTTTTTGATAATCCGCTTTTATATGCGGATAGGGCGATTTGTAAAAGAAAGATTTAATAACTCTATTATATGTTATAGGAAAAATAAATACTGCCAACATCGCTAAGAATAATATTGATACAATTCTATGAATAAAATTATTTCTTTGAACTTTTTTACTTTTATCTTTTACATATCTTGGAACTGCAGGTCTTACAACTGATTTGTAACCTTGATTGTTCGTATATGTTTTGCGGGGCAATTCTTGAATATTAGAATTATATCTTTGATAATATTCACGGTAACTGTTCTCTTTGGCTAACTTCGGCATTTTTCCTCCCACTACATTTATATTTTACATTTTAAACTTAAACTTGGCAAATTAGTTACAAATATTGGTTACATAAATTTAATAACATTGATTTTTTCTAAACACCATTGTAAACTTAACTAATATGTGAGGTATTATATGGATAATAATTGTATTTTTTGTAAAATTGTAAATGGGGATTTTAATACAGAATTTGTATATGAAAACGATTATGTCGTAGTGTTTAAAGATATTAATCCAAAAGCACCAATTCATCTTTTGGTTGTACCAAGGGTGCATGTAGAATCTTTAAATGAACTTGAAGATAAAAATTTAATGGCAGAATTGTTACAAGCTGTCAAAGATACAACTAAAAAAATCGGTCTGAAATCTTATAAAACACTAATTAATACAGGCAAAGAAGCAGGTCAAGAAGTATTTCACCTACACATTCACATTTTGGGTGAATAATCATAGTTTGGAAAAATACTCAACAGCTTGATCCGCTCTTACAAAATTTACATTTGGAAATTTTGTCTGTAAATCTTTAATAATATTGTAATAGGCATCATTTACAATAACGTGTTTTATGCCGTCATCGACAATTAATTTCATTTTATCAGATACGACAATAAAAGAACCGTCGCGGTAAGCATGGCTTGCTGTACCCATGCCGGCACCTATACCTCCATTACCCACCAACGGAGCCGTATAGAATTTACGTGTTTTATCAATGCCATTAGTGAGCAGATTATTCAATTGCCGCAATTGGTCAGGTATAGAAACTTTAGCAAGTCCATGTGCATCAAATTTTGATCCGATACTTTCCGGTAAATTATTCAAATACACCATTGCATCAAGATTATTTTCATTAGGTGAAGGGACTCTACCATTATTTTTAAAAGCTTTTTTGTAAAGTGCAACTATTTCAGAATCACTAAAACCTTTTTGT
This sequence comes from uncultured bacterium, assembly GCA_949299435.1. Lineage (GTDB taxonomy): Bacteria > Cyanobacteriota > Vampirovibrionia > Gastranaerophilales > Gastranaerophilaceae > Scatenecus. The sequence goes on along the minus strand of CASGAK010000175.1, from coordinate 8,033 downwards.
TGTTTTGATAATATTTTGTTATATCTTTCAATAATTTTATGACTATCATTATCATCTAAAATACGACAGACAGTCCGCAGCTTTTTCCCTTCGAACATCAACATTTTCTGAAGTTTTGATTCGGGAATTGCTTCCAAAATATAAGGATTTTTTAAACTGAATATAGCTTTTTTCCCCATAGAACTTTTTCCGCTCATCAAAATCGGATAAGCCTTTTTAGCTGATTCAAATATAACTTTCCCCAATTTCAACATCTTAATTCCCCTGATAATATAATAAAAACTTTTTATTTAAAAAAATTGCCTTTTATGTTAGAATTTTTCACAAATAAATAAGGAGATACAAATGAAAAACGGAATTGAAAACGGATATTATCATGAAATTACGCCATCAGGCTTTGGAATAGCAATTAAAGCAGGAAAAGTGCTCTATTCAAAACAGTCTGAATTTCAAAAAGTTGAAGTATTTGAAACAGATTCAGCTCTAGGCAGAGTTCTTACTCTAGATGATTTAATGATGACAACAGAAGGTGATGAATATCATTATCATGAAATGATTGCTCATATTCCGATGATGCACCACAAAAACCCTGAATCCGTACTTGTAATAGGCGGCGGTGACGGCGGTACAGTAAGAGAAGTTTTAAAGCATAAGTCAGTTAAAAAAGTTGTATTATGTGAAATTGACGGACTTGTAATCGACGCTTGTAAAGAATTTTTGCCAACAATTTCTTGCGGACTATCTGACCCGAGAGTAGAAATCAAAGTAGAAGATGCCATTGAATTCATAAAAGATAAGAAAAATGAATATGACATCGTATTGATAGATTCAACTGACCCAATGGGACCTGGAGAAGGGCTATTCACAGAAGAATTTTACACAAACGTAAAAAATTCACTGAAAGAAGGTGGCATAATTGCCGCACAATCAGAAAGTCCTTTCGTAAACAAAGAAGAAATCAAAAAAATGTATAATTTATTGAAAAAAGTATTTCCGATTTGCTCAACTTATACCTCAAATATTCCGACATATCCTGGCGGATATTGGGCTTGGGCATTCTGCTCAACAAGTGTAGAACCGCTGTCATATTTTGCAGAAGACCGATACCAAGATATCCTAAAAACTTGCAAAATTTATAACAAAGATTACCACAATGCAAGGTTTGCTTTACCAAATTACTTGAAAGAGTTGTTATAAAAAAATCATAATAATAGGCAAGGTCTTACAACCTTGCCTATTATTATCTTATTATTCTGACAATAATAGCAGGTGGCATAAGATGACATAGCACCTATTTTCTATCATTGTACAAATCTTTAATCATTTGTCTTGTTGTTTTACCACCTTTTTCAACCAGATAATCAGTACCAACTAAAACCAAATCAGATTTTTCATCAGCAGCTGTGAAAAATGTAAACAAATCATATCCCCATTTGTTTGGTCCTTTTTTACCATTAATATCAACAGCAAAAAGATAAGGAGAAATTTTCAATCCATTAGCAATTATTATACTACCATCTGCTAAGATATATGCAGAATTTTTATATAATATGTTTTGTTCATGAAGACCAGATTGACCTTCCACCATATCAACCGCCTCATCTTCACTCAAATCAGGATATTTTTCAATAGCCATCGTGTCAAACCCTTTATATTTAGGGATACAACCTCTTGGATAGGCATTATCCTCACAATATTGAATTTTATTCAAATTCTTTAAAAAGAATGGATTAAAAGCGTCACATTCAACCGAAGTAGTAATTCCCCCAATTGATGGCGGACTGACCGAACGGTTCAATCCATAATGACATAAAGGAACAGAACCATAATCCACTTGAGCTTTCAAAAGAGCCTGAGATAACACTGAATAGCTCTTTTTAAACTGGTTTTTCAAAATCATTTGCTGTGATTTATTTATTAAAGCAGACATTGTCATCGCTGCGACTATCCCGATTATGCCAAGCGTTATCAATACCTCTGCCAATGTGAATGCTTTAAAATTTTTTAAAACACCTGCAGGAGCGTTATTTGCGGGTGCCCCCCCCCCCCCGTAATTCAATCATATTCTGCATTTCCAGCTCCTTTCGCTTTTGCCAGGTTTTCGTCGTATACCTATTTATTATAACAAATCCTTTCAGCTTGTGCAAGAGTTGTTAAAATTATACATTTTTTCGTGGCATTATACCAAAGTACAATAATAATTGTTATTACAAATTCTATTTGAAAATATTTACGTTAAACTAACAATCCTATTTTGCCCTCGAAATTAATAGTATATCATCTTCAATAACATATTTAACTTCATCAATTTCAGGATTTATTTCCAAAAATTGTATAATAGAATTTGAAATATAAAGCCCATAACCGTTACCACTTTTATTGAATTTTTTTATTAACAGATCCTGATTATTAATATCAAAACCAGTTTTAATTATTTTTAATACATCTCTGTCCATTTTAAAAAGTACCCTTGTTTCAGAAGGATTAACTCCTAGAAGTTTTAAGACATCTTTGGGCATATACAATTCCCAACCTGTTCCGCTCGGCACCAATTTCCTTTGCATTCACAATCTCCTAATCGTCATGTTTTTGTAGCCTATTAACAAATTTATAAAGGAACAATATAATAATTTGTATATTACATTTAGGGTACATAAACATGACAAACAGATATTACACACATAGCGGATTTACTCTTGCAGAAGTGCTTATAACTTTAGGAATAATCGGGATTGTAGCTGCAATGACTCTACCTGTAGTTGTAGGCAGGTATCAGGAAAAAGTAACCGTTACACGAGTTCAAAAATTTTACTCTATGATGTCACAAGCACTTAATATGGCAATAGCAGAACATGGCACTGTTGACACTTGGGAATACTATGATGACGGCAAAAATTTTAGTAAACAATCCTCTATAGAATTTGCTGAATACTTTAAAAAATATATGAAAATTTCGAAAGACTGCGGACCAAACCCCGGGTGCTTAGCTGATGTAACCGTAAATTTACTAAACGGAAAAAACGGCTCAAGCAATTATAATAACAGCAATCATTATAAAATGATACTCTCAGATGGCAGCTATGTTTGGGTGAGAAATCATTATATAAATTGCACAAAATCCGATGGCAATGTGCCGGGAAAAGAAAATACATGCGGACTATTGTGGATTGATGTAAACGGCAAAACTCCCCCTAATATATTTGGAAGAGATGTATTTGCCTTTTACATAAAAAAAGACCGAATAACTGCAAACCCTGATGTTTGTGAAGATTTAACCGCAACAGGCTGGGGGTGTCCCACATATATACTATCACATGGGGATATGGGCTATTTACACAAAAAATGATTTTTTTTATGATATAATTCTTCCTGTTAAGAGGATTAATCGGGGATAAATTTATGTCAATAATTATTATGATACTTCTGTTAAGCGTGCTTATTTTAGTTCATGAAGCAGGTCATTTTTTGGCTGCAAAAATGTTTAAAATGAAAGTTTCAAAGTTTGGTTTCGGATTACCAATCGGACCTACGCTTTGGGAAGGTAAAGTCGGTGATGTTCAGGTACTTGTACATGCATTTCTTTTAGGCGGATATGTAGCATTTCCTGATGATGAAAAAGATGAAGTATTACCTGCGGATTCTCCTGACAGATTTATGAACAGACCGATATATCAAAGATTTATCGTCGTATCAGCCGGTGTATTTGCAAATATTGTCTGTGCATTTGTGCTGGTATTTTTAACCGCAACACTTTGGGGACAACTGCCAAGCGGTAAATATAACGTAATTGTAAAAAAAATTACTGCTGAAAAATCCGCTTCAATATGGCAATCAGGACTTGAAACAGGAGATAAAATTCTTGAAATCAACGGTTCTCAAATAAATTCCCCCTATGGACTTGTTGCTTTCGGTCAGGCAAGCAAAAAATTTGACGGTAAAGCAGATGAAAGCTATATCAATACAAATTTGGAAAAATTGACAAAACTCAATCCTACATTATCTCAAAATGAAATTATTCCTGAAGATACAATGGTAAAAATTCCAGATACAGGTACTGAAAGTGAAATTACATTAAATAAAGATCAATTGATGGGTGTTGAAAAAATTAAAAATACAGAAATTAAATTAAACGATACTCAAAAAGAATTACGCGATGAAATAGAGGGGAAAAAATATTTTCTATCAGACGGAAAGATAACTCTGAATGATGTGGCATACGCAATTTCAGATAACGTCCACCCGATAAATATAACCATCGAAAGAGATGGAAAAATTATAAAATTAAAACCGATATATTCAAATACTGAAGGACTTATGGGTATTGAATACGATGCTCAAAAAATTATAATCCCGACAAAAGATTTTAAATCTATCGTAAAAAATAGCGGAAAATATTTATATGACAACACGTATATGCTTTTATATGGTCTAAAACAAATTTTCACAGGCAAAGTTCCTCTTAACGATTTACACGGTGTAATTTTAATAACAAAATTGGGCGGAGATACTATTCAAAACGGAGGTATATTCCCTGGATTACTTTTGACAGCATTAATTTCACTTGATTTGGCTATTGTAAACTTTTTACCTATTCCTGCCCTTGACGGTGGTCATGTATTGTTTCTGTTAATAGAAAAACTCAGAGGCAGACCTTTGGAAGAAGAAATTATAGAAAAAATTGGTACAGCAGGATTTATGTTTCTAATTCTGCTTATGGTACTCGTTATTTTCAACGATATATATGCTCTTATGAAAAACCAGTTTTAAAATATATTAAACAACTAAAATTTAATCCGCCCTTGATATACAAAATATCAAGGGCGGATTTACATATAAAAAACTAACTAAGTACCAGGCTTTTTAAGTTTAGCAAAATCAGCTTTAATTTCATCAGCCTTTGCAGAAAGTCGGTTATACACTTGAGAATTAATTTCACCACCAATAAGTATTAAAAGTGATGTGTAATACAACCAAACCATAAGCACAGCAAATGCTCCAATTGTACCATATACCATATTATATGTTTTCAAATTATTCACGTAAATAGAAAATCCCCAAGAACCTAAAAGCCAAAAAGAACAGAAAAAGAATGTCCCTGGTAATGCACTTGTCCTTTTAAACTTTTCATTACCTCTCAAATCAGGAAGAATATAATAAATTAAAAATGCCATTACATACAATGCCAAAAACGCAATAGGCCAACGAATAGTCAAAAGCATTATTCCGATACCGTTAGTAATATGTAAATGATTAACAAGATAATTAATAATAACTTTACCGAAAATAATCATGTTTATAGTAAGGAACATAATCATAGTATTTACAAAAACCATAATAAGCGATAACAGCCTTGTATAAAAGAAATTTCTTGTTTCCTCAACTTTATAAGCTCTATTTAAACCTTTCAACACGACAGCAACGGCATTGGTCGAAAGAAATAAAGTAACAATAATTCCAATCGCAGCCATCAACTTTCCTTGAGAAAAAATCATAACCTCAGATAATACCGTAAGTATTAAGTCCATAGACTGCTCTGGCATAATTGTAGATAAAAATATTAAAATGGGATCCATATAAGACTTATTTCCCATCCAGCCAAATACAGCCATTAAAAAAAGCATAAAAGGAAAAATCCCGATAACCAGCATAAATCCCATTTCAGCAGCCATGCCGAAAAAATCATTTTTTATAACAGAAATTATTAAACGTTTTACCCCTCTGATAAAAGGTTTTAAAGACATTTTCTAAATCTCTCTTTTCCTGATTACTTCCAAAATTTTTCTAATTGCTTCCTCGACCGTACCCTTAATCACGCACCCGGCAGCTAGTCTGTGACCGCCTCCTCCGAATACTGCACAAATTTCCGCAACATCAGCAGACTTGCTTCTCATTGACACCTTGCTTGTTGATGAATTAATCTGTCTTACTACAAATGCAATTTCAGTTGTCACAATTGCACGTAATTTTTCAGTTAATCCCTCAGTACAATCTTCAGGTGCATTGAATTTTTCTATATCTTTTTTATAAACTGTCGTATAAACAACTCGATCATCTTCACAAAACTCAGCTTTACTAATGCAATATGCCTGAAATAAAACATGATTTTTAGAAGAAGACTCATAAACTTTTTTATAAATATCAGCGGGCTTTACACCAATTTTAACCATTTCAGCCGCAGCTTTCAGGGATTTGGAAGTTGTATTATCAAATCTGAATGAGCCTGTATCTGTAAGGATTGCTGTATACAGACAAGTCGCAGTATCAAGTGAAATATTCCAATCCAGTTTTTTAAAAAGTTCAACCAAAAGCTCACCTGTAGAACTTGCTTCAGAATCAATTATATTTAAATCAGCATATCCGTTATTTGTTTTGTGATGGTCAAGATTTACAGTAAATTTTGCCCTGTCAAAAAGAATTTTTGCCTCACCGATTCTGTCAATTGAAGCATCATCGACATTTATTACAAGGTCAAATTCCCTTGACTTATCAATATCATCAAGTGATTTAATTTTAGAAATATTAGGCAAAAACTCATAAGTTTTGGGGATTTTTGAAACACAAAGTAATTCGGCTTCTTTATGGAAATTTTCTCTAATTACCTGCGACATCGCACAAATTGAGCCAAGAGTATCACCGTCTGGGTTAATATGCGATATAATAAGTATGTTTTTTGAAGACTTTATGATATCATTTAATTGAATGCATTCCATTTTTATATAATATCATAAAAAATAGGGGAAACCAAAACAGGTCGATTAAATGAAAAAAATTCTTTACACAGACTTTGTCGGAACGGACAGTATCATAGAAAAAATGCTTGAAGAAAAAGAAATCCGAAAAGCAATTACAAGAAATAATTTATACAAATTTTGGGGAAAAGTTGCAGGAGCAAAATTTGCCCAAAAATCCCGTCCATATTCAATGCTTGGTGGCGGAGTTATGGTGATAGCCTGTGAAAATGGTATTGTAGCTCAAGAATTGATGCTTAAAAAAACTCAAATTTTAGTAAAATTTAAACCTTATTTAGACTCACTCAAAATAAAAGTAGTTGATTTAAAATTTGATCCTAAAAAATGGTCTAACGAAATTTAACTTACTTATAAAACTTTATATGAGAATTTTTTAAACAAAAAGGAAAAGGCACCCTTGAGTAAAATTAATAAATTTGGGTGCCTATATTGAGCAAAAAGTAAATTATTACAAATTGATAATACTAATGGCCATGTCCATAGTTAATATCACCTTTAATAACAACTGTACCTCCACTTTCTAGAGTAAAGCCAGTGGTAGACCAATTAACAGGAACAACGTCAATAATTTCCCCCTTATAAATTATTGATGCATTACCTGAGACATTAGTATACTTTCCTGGCTTAACATCTGTAAATGTATATGAAGATGAAGAGGATGAAGAAGATGAATCTCCGCTTAAAGTCTGCGGACCATTAGCCCATACAGTAAAATATCTTACCCCACCCATATTTGGATCTGAACTAGCATTAATAAGGAACATAACTGTACCTGTTTCTTGCTTAGCTAATTCAAATAAGACATTTACATTTTGCGTACCTGTCAGATTTGCTATTGAAGCAGGTGATGGAGTCAACTTAAAACTAGCTCCGCTGCCAGTGCCTGAACAGCTTATTGAATAACTGACCCCGCAGACCAATGAATCCACTTTACCTGTATATTTAGTTCCTTTACTCAATGTTACTGAATTTTCAGAGCCATCTTTTCCGCTTTTTACTGTACATGAACCTTCGGCTGCTCCTCCGTCTGTACCGCTACTTGTAAATGTAATAGCACAATTTGCTACTGCTGTACAGTCTATTTTTGCAGTTGCATCGGCTCCGTTCACTTTTATTGAGTAACCTGTTGCCGGATCATCTGAGGTTTTATTTTGATATGTGAAGCCTTCTTTGGGTTTTACTGATAAATTATAACTTCCATTTACATATTTCGTCGTATCACTTGTACAAGTACCTTTTGGCAATTCTACATCACAGTTCGGAGCATCCACAATTATACTGTAG
>CASGAK010000174.1 GCA_949299435.1 uncultured bacterium | reverse complement strand
TATACACAGTTTAATATAAGAAAGTAGAGATATGGCAGAATTTCATTCAAAAATTAAAACGATAGAGTGGGTAGATAACTATTCAAAGATGGTAGATCAGACTTTATTACCCTATGAATTTAAGTATGTAAATATAACAAGTGGTCAGCAAATGTATGATGCTATTAAGACGATGATAGTTAGGGGTGCTCCTGCTATTGGTGTAGCCGGTGCACATGGTGTCGTATTATACGCACAAGAGCTTGCAAAATTAAATCTTTCACGTGAAGAATTTATGAAAAAACTTCTTGAAAAATCTGATTATATGGCAAGTTCTCGTCCTACGGCAGTTAATTTAATGTGGGCTGTCGAAAAACAAAAAGATATTATCAGAAATTCCAAATCTGATATAGCCGGTATTGTTGCTGAGCTTATGGAAAACGGAATTAAATTGGAAGATGAAGATATCGCAATCAATAAAAAAATCGGTGATTACGGAGCTGAGGTAGTCCCTAAAGGTGCGACAATTTTGACTCATTGTAATGCAGGCGGACTTGCGACTGTTGGATATGGTACCGCATTAGGTGTGATAAGGAGTGCATTTGCAAAAGATAATACTATTCAGGTGTTTGCAGATGAAACAAGACCGCGTCAGCAGGGTGCAAGAATTACGACATTTGAACTTACTATGGACGGAATACCGACCACTTTGATTACTGACGGTATGTGTGCTTATTTTATGAAAAAAGGCATGATTGATATGGTATGTGTCGGTGCTGATAGAATTGCTGCAAATGGTGACGCTGCAAATAAAATCGGAACTTATACAGTAGCTATTGCAGCAAAATATCATAATATTCCTTTTTATATAGCAGCACCCCTGTCTACAATTGATACATCAATCGCATCAGGTGATGAAATTGTGATAGAAGAAAGATCTCATGATGAAGTCACTCACATTAACGGTAAAATTATTTGTGCACCTGATGTTAAGGTTATTAATCCGGGGTTTGATGTAACTCCAAATGAGTTGATTGCCGGTATTATTACAGAGGTCGGTATTTTAAGACCTGATTATAAAAAATCTATTGCGGACGCTTTTAAAAAGTAAATAGCGTTTAAAACCTACTCTGTTTACAAAAGTAATTTTCACAGGGTAGGTTTTTGTATTTATAATAAAATTCAGATAAGTAATTTATATTTACTTATACAATTTATTTTTCAAATCGTTAATGGAAATTTTATATTCAGTTTCACCCAGCATAATTTCTTTAACTTTTTCAGCACCAAAACGTTTTAATAAATTGTTGATGGATTTATTTTTTGAATTTGTAGTCCAGGTTATTTCTTTTACATTATTAAGATTAGCATTTTCATAAATTCTTCTGCCTAAATTTTTTAGTACTGCAATTCCGAATTTTGTTTTCATATATTCAGGAGCTAATGTGATAAATCCTATATGTGCTGTAGAGTTTTCAGAATTTACAATCATGGAATATCCTCCTGCGAGTTTATTTTCGGTTTTTACAACCTCAGTAATGCAGTTAGGTTGTCTTGCTGCTATTGAAAAAGGCAGCATTGACAGATAGCGATCTATTTTTTCTAAAAACTTTGAGGTCTTTTTGTTCGGCTCAAAGTTATGTTTTAAAGAATTATAAAATAAATCCAAAACTTCTTTTATTTCTTCTTTTGATTGAACCCTTTTTATAATTGTACCGCTAAATGAGATTTTATCTTGTAGAATTGCAGATTGGTTTTTGGTGGTGTAAGAACGAGAAAGATTAGTAATTTTTGCTGGTGTAAAATTTCGATTAATTATTTTCATATTATATTTCCTTGAGTTTTAAGTAAGTTGATTGGGAGTTAATTTTTTAATTGCTTCAATAAATTTATCAGTAGGGATTGTATATTTTATATAGGGTGATATGCAGTTGTAATTTTCTTCTTTGTATGCATTAAGGCGTTTGAACAATTTTCTTGCTTGAGTGTTTGAAATTTCAGTTTCCCAAGAAATATATTCTAATTTATTTTCCGAGGCGGTTTTTCCTATTTTTTCAGCCATCAGTTTTAATGCTGCGATACCTTTTTTGGTATGTTTCAGCTCATCGCAAATAGCCATACACTCAATGTGACCTAAAGAATTTTTTTTATCAATTCCCAACTTATATCCGCCTGAGATTTTGTTGTTGTGATATACCAGTTCAGTAATGCGGTTGGGATTTTTTACACTATGCAAAAAAGGCAGTGATATAATCTGTTGTGATAAATATTCAAAAATATCGACAATGAAGTTATTATTAGGCAAATTATTGTTTAATGACCTAAAAAAAATTTTAGCTAACTGTGCAGCTTCTTTTTTATTCTTAGCTTTTTGAAGAACAAGTCCGCCAAAAAACACTTGATCCGAGCAAGTTTTATAATTATAAACTTGACATTGTTTTTTAGTTGATTTATTCAAAATACAGTTTTGTAAATCCAGTTTTGGTGTTGAATAATCTATTTTCATATAACTTTCCGCAGATAGGAAAACTTCTGAAAAAATATTTTTGCTAGATTAATTCACCTTGCAAATACCAGGTTTTAGTACCTGTAATTTTTACATTTAAAAACTCGCCTGTTCTGTCGTTATCACAAGGTATATGAACGATTTTATTGTTTCTTGTTCTGCCTGTAATTACGTTTTTGCCCTTGTGATTTTCAAAGTTTTCAATTAAAACTTCCATAGTACGTCCTACGTATTTTTGATTTGATTTAAGACAATTTTCTCTGACTTTTTCATTCAATCTTGCAAGACGTTCGGTTTTTACATCTTCATCAATAAATTTATCTGTCCATTTTGCAGCTACAGTCTTTTCTCTTGGAGAGTAAGCTGCGGTATTTGAATAATCAAGCTCAAACTCATCAATTGCTGTTAAAGTTTCTTGAAATTGTTCTTCGGTTTCTCCGGGGAATCCTGTGATAAAATCACTTGTGATTGTGACATCAGCGACTTTTGCTCTTACTTTTTCGACAATTTTTTTGTAAGTTTCTCTGTCATATCTTCTGTTCATTTTCTTTAAAACTTCACTTGAGCCTGATTGCATAGGAATATGAAAATACTCACAAACTTTATCCAATTCTACGACTGTATCAATCAATTCGTCAGTAATATCGGTCGGGTATGATGTGACAAAACGTATTCTGAAATTGCCTTCCAGATTATTCAAATCTCTTAAAAGCTGTGCAAGACGGTAGTTTCTATCTTTAAAATCCTTCCCATAGCTGTCAACGTTTTGACCTAGTAATGTAATTTCTTTAAAACCATTTGTAATTGCATCTTTTGCTTCTTTAATTATAATTTCGGGAGTTCTTGACCTTTCTCTGCCTCTTGTGTATGGAACGATGCAGTATGTGCAAAAATTATTGCACCCCTCTGTAATCGGAATCCACGCATTTACACTTTTTACCCTGTCTATTTCATATTGTGAAGCCTTATCATCTTCTGTTGCATTAGTTTCAGTGCATTCGCAAACTCTTTCGCCGTTATTAATTTTCTTGATAATTTCGGGAAGTGAATAAATTTTATGTGTACCAAGTACAAAATCTACATAAGGTGCTCTTTTGAACACTTCTTTCATTTTTTGTTGGGCTACACAACCGCAAAATCCGATTTTTAAATCAGGTTTAGATGTTTTTTTCCACTGACCCCAAACTCCTATTAAACTGAATGCCTTATCTTCACTCAACTGTCTTATTGAGCAGGTATTTACCATTACAAGGTCAGCTTCTTTGGGGTTCTCTGTCTGTTCATAGCCAAAATGTGAAAGCATTCCAAACATTCTTTCACTGTCGGATTTATTCATCTGGCAACCCATTGTTTCAATGTATACTTTTTTCATTATAAAATTCCCTTAAAATTATCTTTTTTGTATAAAAATTATAATATAAACAAATTGTGATTTGCAATAAATACTTGACTTTTAACGATAAAAATTATATTCTAGAATTAGGTCTTTTAATGTTATGAAGGGGTTAAGATAATTGATGGAAGCTAGGAGAAAAAATGTACTTTCACTTTTAGATGAAAGAACAAAAAAGTATGGGGAAAGAATAGCACTTGGTACAAAAACACCGCTAGGTTGGAAAGAATTTACTTACAAAGGTATAGGCATGCTCTCGAGAAAACTAGCCTGTTATTTGATTGACCATCTAGATGTGAAAAAAGGTGACAGACTTGCTATTTTATCTGAATCCAAACCCGAGTATGGTGCTTGCGTATTTGCTTCTGCTATGGCAGGCATGGTGACTGTGCCTTTAGATGTAAAACTTACAAAGTATGAGTTAAACAGTATTCTTTCAGATTGCGAGCCTATAGTAATGCTTGTATCGAATGCTCATTTGCAAATGGCACTTGAATTACAAAAAGAATTAACCTGTATTAAAGATATAATAGTAATGGACGAACCTAACTCAGATATGACTTGCAAAAGTTTGTATAATCTTCCTGATAATTATGAAGCAAGATGGCGTCCTAGATCATCAAAATCTACTGCTTTTATAATATATACATCAGGCACAACAGGCTCTCCTAAGGGGGTTGAAATATCCTTTGCAAATATGCTATCTCAATTAGATGATTTGGAAGATGCTTTGAATAAAATTTTACCTGACAGAATGGTAACGGTTTTGTCAATTTTGCCGATGAACCATCTTTTTGAAATGACTGTCGGTTTTAGTACATTTTTAAATTTCGGTTTCAGTGTATATTATACCCCGAGTCTTAAACCTAAAGATATTCTCGGGATTATGCGTGCGAAAAAAGTAGATTTTATGATTGTAGTTCCTGCATTTTTAAAATTATTGAAAACAGGAATTGAAACAGAAATTAATTCTTCACCCCAGCATGTAAAATTTATATTCAATACAATGTTTTCTTTAGCGAAGTTTATTCCGTCATACCGAATTAAAAAGATAATATTTAAAAAAATTCATGACAAATTTGGCGGACATTTCATGGGGTGTATTTCAGGCGGAGCACCCTTAGATATTTGTGTTGGAGAGTTTTTCGAAAGAATTGGTATCAAAGTATATCAAGGTTACGGATTATCTGAGACAAGTCCTGTTGTATCGGTAAACACCGATAAACGTAATGATTTGGCATCTGTAGGAAGACCTCTAAAAAGTTTTGAGGCTCGTATTGATAAAGAAACCGGTGAATTACAATTACGCGGACCTGCAATTATGAAAGGTTATCACAATCAGCCTGAATTGACAGCAGAAACTATTGATCCTGATGGTTGGCTGCATACGGGTGATATTGCAAAAATTACAAAAGATGGACATCTTTACATAACAGGTCGTATCAAAAATATGATTGTATTGTCAGGAGGTAAAAAAGTTTTTCCTGAAGAAGTAGAAGCGGTATTGGAAAAAAGTCCTTATTTTGCAGAAGTTTGCGTACTTGGTGTATCGAGGACTTTCGGAGCCAAAGACGGCACTGAAGATATTGCAGCCGTTGTTGTACCATCTGAAGAAATTATTTCAAAATATGATGATGAAACTGTTGATAAACTTTGTAAAGATGAAGTGAAAAGACTTTCTGAACGCTTGACACCTTATAAGCGTCCGATTAATATTGTAGTAAGCAGAAATCCTCTGCCAAGGACGACTACACGTAAAGTCAAAAGAAAAGAAGTTAAAGAGCTTGTAAAGTCTTAGGTAAAATTGTCTATGATTAAAAAAATAGTGATATTAAATTTTATATTAATTATGCTGGGGTTTTTCCTGCCTGCCCATGCAGAGCGTACAGTCGGACATCCCGGTAAAATTTCAGGCTTGTCTGTTGGTGCTGCTGCATTGTCACTTATTATTTGGCCCGGATTAGGTCAGGTTGTACTTGATAATCCTTATGAAAAAAATTGTACACATGCTCTTTTAGGTCTAACTGTTGTATTTCGACTTTGGTCAGCGTATGATGCTTTTGTGGACAGACGCGGCGGTGTATGGCATAACAGAATTTGACAGGAGCTTATAAATGTATAAAAAAATATTTTTAATCTTATTATTTTTATCAATGTTAACAATACCGACTCTTGCAGAGGATATAGAACCGGTGACTTTAGATGAAGCGGATACTTTAGAATTACCGCTAAAGCCCCAAGAACCTCAACCGAAGCCTGCTATACATAATGTTGATGCTCCGAAGTGGGAAGAATTTTGTGAAAGCGGATATGAAAACGCCAAGGCTACTGACAAAAAAAATATTTTAAATGTTATTAATTTTGTTGATGCGGAAAGAACAAAAAGTAATTATTGGGCTGAAAGACGAGCAAATTTTGAAAAAGCTGTAGAACATTGCAATACACTCACAGAAGAAGAGAAAGGCTATTGCTATGAAGGTGTTCGTAATGCAGAAAATGAACGAAATGAAATGTACGAACAACAAAGAAAGCATATAAACTATAAAAATCAAGGTATAATTATTGATAAGCCCAATTAATTTAAGG
>CASGAK010000173.1 GCA_949299435.1 uncultured bacterium | reverse complement strand
GGTAGGTGGCCGAGTGGCTAAAGGCGACAGACTGTAAATCTGTTCCCGCGAGGGTACGGTGGTTCGAATCCACCCCTGCCCACCATTAAAAAAGTTCTTGAAAAAGAACTTTTTTTTTTAGTATTTAAACACATTCACTTACCTAATATAATAACTAAGACAATCTGCCGTAACCGGTACACCCTTTTCAAACACTGTATAAATTTCAGGATTACAAATAAACCCTGAATCTTGCAAATTTTTCGATGCAAAAGCCCCTGATGTATCGTCAAATTTACCCAAAACAACTGCAGAATTATCACCTAAAGTTTTGTACAAATCATCAGCAAATTTTATCCTTTTACTCTCATCTTTCAGATAAGGCCAAAAATTTCTAGCCATGACTATCGAATTGTCAGGTTTAAGCAAATGACATTCCTCAGTTGCATCAGCTGTATGAAATTTAATCTTGTCACGTAAAACAGGCTTTACTTTTGTCAAAAAATCAAACTCTAAATCCATTTCCTTTATAAAATCAGGAATTTTCGAAACCTTTTCAAAATATTCATTAAACTTACCACCCGTATGAGAATTAATTAAATCATCTTCGCCATCATACATCGGCAAATACCCTTTTTGAGCGACACTTATTATTTTGGAATCATAATCTGAAGCTATTATCGGGAAAAACTTTTTAGCACCATCTTCACCGTATTTTTGCAAAAGTTTCATAATAACCGAATACCCCTCATCACCTGCAGATGATGATAAAATATAAAAATTAACTTTATCGGTATTTTGGTATTTATCATATAAAAATTTTGCAAATTTATCCCAATTACCTAAATCCGATCTGAATAATGAGGTATCATTTCGGTGCATCATTTCGCCCAAGGCATTCACTACAGTACGTCCGCTTGCAGTAAATGAAGGCATTTGATATGTATTATATGAAAATTTATTATTTAACTCCATATATTATTTAAAATTTTCCTGCCTAAATAATTGTGTAATAAACTCAAATATTTCTTCAAAATTTAACATTACTTAAAACAACTTGATGAAAAGTAAAACATATTGTATGATAGAAGAGTATAAATTTATAGGAGAAGAAGTATGAAAGACACACTTAAATTGATGTTGTCTTCTTTAATGGTTATGGTTACTGCTGGTTGTGCATTTGCATTTCCTGATGTTAATGATGACTATTGGGCAGCAAAACAGATTAATGAATTGAACGCAAAAGGAGTTATAGTAGGCTATCCTGACGGAACTTTTCAACCTGATGAGAATGTAACTAGAGCTGAATTTGCAAGCATGGCAATTAAAGCATTGGGTCAAGAAAGTATCCAAGTAGCACAGCCTGTGACATTCACAGACATTACACCTGATTTTTGGGCTTACGACATGATCCAAAAAGCACTTTATTTTGACTTGATTAACTCATCAAGCAACACATTCAGACCTGATGATAACGTATCAAGAGCTGAATCTATCACAATGGCTGTGAATGCATTAACAACACAAGAAATTTCTGATTACAAAGCATTAACAGCATTGCAAGATTATGCGGATTTAAAAGAAATCCCGCAAGACTTTTTAATTCCAGCGGGTAAAGCACAAATTTTGAATATGCTTGTGACAGTACCTTCAGCAGGAGAAAAGAAAATTGATGCAAAACGTCCTGCGACAAGAGCTGAAGTAGCAGCAATCTTATATCGTATGCTTGATGAAGCAAGATACAATCCGAATGCCAAATTAGCAGAAGTTATGCGTAAAAAAACAGGTGAAGGCTACGTAATCGAAGGTGCAACAGTTCAAGGCTCCGTGGGTACAATACCTGCAGGTGCAATAGTGCCTATCAATATAACTCAAGCAATCAGCTCACAAAAGAATCAATCAGGAGATATCTACGTCGGTACAGTTCCTGTAAATTACACAACTAAAGACAAATATATACTTATTTATGAAAAGTCTGCTTTAAAAGGTCAATTATTAGATGTCAAAAAAGGTAAATGGTTTGTAAGAAACGGTGTTTTAATATTAGACAATTCACTTGTTGTAACTCCAAATGATCAAACTGCTCATTTTTATGCAACCGGAGAAATAAAAAAAGACAGAAACTGGTTTATGAAAATAGTAAGAGCAACACTGAAAGGTGAAAAACTGGAAAATTATCCGGACAACACAGTTAATGTAAAACTTTTAAAACCAATCAAAGTAGATTTAACTAACGGCTGGATTATAGAATAGTTTGCAGATATAAAATAAAAAAAGGTCTTTTGAAAATCAGAAGACCTTTTTTATTCACAACCAAGCACTGAACTTCACTTTCCATGCACATAGAATCCAACCGAACAAATGTCCTTTCAATCAAAGCAGCATTTATTTAAAATCAGCTTTAGTAAATCCTGTTTGAATAATATTTTTACCGAATTTATTTTCGAGATTATCAATACATTTAGCGAGTCTTTCGGATTTTTGATTTTTTTCATTATCAGCAAATAAAAACATTTGCTCCCCCAAATTAGATGAAAAATCATCAAGAATTACACCAGAGCTTCGATACACAATATCAGGATTATAGATTTTTTCAAGAAGTTTGAATACTATATCCGAAATTTCCCACTCATAGCAAGTCGGACTTGGAATAGTTATTTTCTCATAATAAACTTTAAAATCAATTTTTGTTCGTAGCATAACTGCAATTCCTGAGCATTTCAAATCAAGACGTCGCAATTTTTTACACGCACTATGAATATGATAATTAAGCTGATTTTTTATAAAATCAATATCAGAGGTAAAAATTCCGAAAGCACTAGTCTTTTGAATTGATTTTGGCATTTTAAAAGAATCATCAACCACTGAGATCATCTCACCCAAAAGCTCATGTTTCATTTCTAAGCCTCTGATTCCGACTTGCTTGTCAATCCAAGAATCTGATTTTTGAACAAGCTCATAAGCTGTAAGAATTCCGTTTTGTCTAAATAGTTTTGAAAGATTACGACCAATTCCCCAGACTTCATCTATTGATGTATTTTTCAGGACGGGATTGAGTTTTTTAGATCCGATTAAAAATACACCTCCTTGAATATTTTTCGCCTTATCTGATGCGAGCTTTGCAAGAGATTTAGAAGAACTCACACCGATAGATACGGGGATATCTACTTTTTCCAATACGAGTGCCCTTATCATTTGAGCAAGCTCATAATAATCCTTTTTATAAAGCCTTGAAAGCCCGGTCAAATCGACGAACGCTTCATCGATTGAATATACTTCGACTTTAGGACTTATGGATTTTAAAACTGACATAACCTGATTTGAAATTTCACCGTACAAATCATGCGATGCCGTAATAAGTGTAGCTTTTTGCATCTCTTTAGTAAGTTTAAACGTGGGTATTCCCATAGGAATCCCGAGTTTTTTAGCTTCTTTTGAGCGAGAAATAACACATTGTCCATGCCCAGATAATACACATACAGGCTTACCTTTTAATTCAGGATTAACTTTTTGTTCACAGGACACAAAAAAAGAATCGCAATCAACTAACGCAATAATTGATTTACCCATATCAATATTATCAAATGCATTTTGATTCAATTCCAATTTTTCGTTTTTCATAGAAATATTATACATAATAAATATTATCTTAATTGATTTTTTGGTATATCGAAAATTAACATTAAAATTATATATGGTCCTCCAGACGGGGGCACTTTTTGTGGAAAAAGTGCCTCAAAACCATTGACACGCTTCGTTCGCTAATAATTTGCGAGGCTCAAGTATAAGCCGTCTAACTCGCATTCGCTCAGACAAAGACGGCTTTGTAGTTCTTTCGCCTGCAATTATTGTTCACTACACTATCGTCGAAAAATTTTCCGACCTTTACGCAGTGAGCAATCAATGTTTTGTTACACAATGGCAAAAGCAAGCATTGTTTGAACGTAAGTGAGTTTGCTTGCTTTGGGTGTAACAAAT
>CASGAK010000172.1 GCA_949299435.1 uncultured bacterium | reverse complement strand
GTAAAAGACGGTCGTATAACCTCAGAAGAAGCAGGAAATATTCCTACAGTTGTGAAAAAACGTTTTGCTAATGAAGCAGTAAGTCAGGCAACTGCAGATGTAATAGCTGTTTCCCCTGAAGCTGCAGAAAAATTCTGTGAATTACAAAAAACAGAAGGTTATACGAAAGCTCAACAAAAAGAAATTCACGCAAAAGTTCTTGAAAATGAAGAATGTGATAAAAAAAGTAAAAATATAATGGCAGAAAATATAGGTTTGATGGACGATGATATAGAAATGGAAATCCACGAAGACTATACAAAAAAAGCTGTCAAAGATAAAGATGCTGAATTGATGAATGCTGTAGCAAAAGGTACAGCAAGTTATTCAAAAGAGAATCAAGTTCAAGTAACCAAAAGTGTAATGCAAGCATCAGAAAATTTTGATAAAGACGATGCAATACAAATACAAAATACATTAGCAGATCAAATTTCAAAAGCCGATAAAGATAATCAACTTGCTATGCATAAAGAAGTAATGGCATCTGAATATTCAGAAGTCCAAGAACGTGCTGCCGCAAATATCAAAGATTATGATAATTCGGTTAAATCACAAGCAATAGATGTAGTATACGATTCTGGTAATTCAAAGGCAGTAAAAGCTGTAGTTGATAATCTTGAAAAAATGCCACCAGATATTCAAAAAACAGAAGTCTCAAGGCTTGTAGGCGAAATCGTTCTGAATGGTGCTATATCTAATGGAAACTTTGATACCCCATTAATGGGCGGTACTCTGACCGCAAATGATTTAAGCAAAATGACGGCATCTCAACGAAAAGAATATTTTATGAAACAATTTCAAGATGCTCCACCTGCTAAAAAGTTGGAAATTCTAATGAAAATGTCGTCTTCCGTGAGTGGTATACATCAAAGAACTATTTATACTGTAATTGCCAGATTTTCCCCTTCTTTGTTAAAAGGTATGGTAGAACGTGGTATGGGAAAATCAATGCTTGAAGCAGGATTACCTGTAGACGCAGTGAACAAAATTATCAGTGTAATGAAAACCTCCACAAATAATGAAGTAATTACGCAATTAAAAGAATTAAAGCAAGATAGAAGTTTTGAAAAGTACTTTGCTGATGAAGATAATACACAGAGTAAAAACAATACAATGATGACCAATACTCTTAAAAATACATTTGCAGCTAGTATAGATCCTCAAGCGTATAAAAAACTTAAAGATAATAATGCAACAATGTATATAAAATCGTAAATCCTCAGGTACAGAGTTTGTGGTGATAAAAAATCGGGTTTTGATAATCTAAATACCCGATTTTTTATTTAATACTTGCAATCAGGGAATTTTTGTAATTAAATATAACTACAGTGGTGTGCAACCACAAGTCCAATAGAAAGAAGACAATTGTAAATTGCCGAAAAAAATTAAATTAGCGAAATATGCGGGTTTTTGTTACGGAGTAAAACGTGCCGTTGAGACCGCAAAGAAATTAAAAGCTGAAAATCCCAATCAAAATGTTTTTGTGCTTGGTGAGCTTATACATAATGCACATGTAATCAATGAACTTGAATCTTTGGGCATAAAAACACTTTATGAAATTCCGACTTCAGGTAGCGGAATTTGTGTGATAAGAAGCCATGGTGAATCCCCAGAGGTTATCGAAAATATAAAAAAAGCAGGTTTTACCCCCGTAGATTTGACTTGTCCTGATGTTAAAAAAGTTCAGCAAAAGGCAATAGAACTGGCAAAAGAGGGGTATTTTGTAGTTATTGTCGGAAAATCAGAGCATCCTGAAGTTATAGCAATTAAGGCAAATGCTCGTCTATGGACTGATAAAGTCGCAGTAGCGGCTAATGTTGAACAGTTAAAAGAGTATGAAAATATTATAAAAAATCATAAAAAAGTCGGTGTAGTGGTCCAGACGACACAAAGAATAGCTACATTGAATGAAATTATTTCTTATTTGACTGCGGTAGCCAAGGAAATTCACATAGCAAATACTATATGTGCAAGTACTTCAATGAGGCAGAATGAAGCGAAAGAGCTTGCAAAAAATAGTGGTCTTATGGTTGTCGTCGGCTCTAAAAAAAGTGCTAATACAACTCATTTAGCGGAAATTTTAAAAGATATTACAAAAACTATTCACATAGAAAGTGCAGAAGAACTGGTAAATTATGAAAGTTTAATATTACAAAATGATAATATTTCAGTAACAGCAGGGGCTTCCACTCCGCAAAATATAATTGAAGAAGTTATTGAACAATTGGAAAAGTATTAAATAATAAAAACAAATTATATAAATGAAAGGAAAAATAAAAAATGACAGCAACATTAGAAAAAACAAGTATGGACGAATTTGAGAAATTATTGGAAGAATCATTCGCTAAAAGCAATGCAGTAGCGGATATTGTAGAAGGAACAGTTATTAAAAAAGAACAAGAAGGTTATTTAGTAAGTGTTCGCGGAGCTAAAACAGAAGCATTTTTACCTTTAAAAGAAATTCCATCAGCAGAAGGTGCTGAAACCGTAGACATCGGTGATGTAAAAGAATTTTATGTACTAAAAGAAGAAAATGATGATGAAGGAATGCTATTATCTCTAAAACGTTTAGCATTTGCTCAAGCATGGGCTCAATTGAATGATGCAAAAATTCAAGGTGATACAATTTTAGCAAAAGTTATATCAATAGTAAAAGGCGGTGTATTAGTTGACGTAGCTGATTTGAAAGGTTTCATTCCTTCTTCTCAATTAAGAACTGGTACTCCATTTGACGGTCTTATCGATACAAAAATTGAAGTTAAAGTATTAGAGGCTGATCCTAAGAAAAATAAACTTATCTTATCTCAAAGATTAGCAGTAGCTGAGCAACGCGATCAAGTGGTGGATAATATTTTATCAACTTTAGAAGAAGATCAAATTGTAAAAGGTGAAGTTGTAAGAATTGCTGATTTTGGTGCTTTTGTTGATATCAACGGAATTGATGGTCTTTTACCGATTTCAGAAATTTCTTGGTCTAGAATTAAACACCCGTCAGATGTAATTTCTTTAGGTGAAACTATTGAAGTTAAAATTATCAAAATAGATAGTGAGCTAAAAAGAATTTCATTGTCACTAAAAAGAATGGGTGAAGATCCATGGCAACAAATTGAAGGTCAATTTGAAGAAGGTCAAGTGATTACAGGTACTGTAAATAAAGTGACAGGTTTTGGTGCTTTCATAAACATCTTCCCAGGAGTTGAAGCATTATTACCTGTATCAGAAATGGCTGAAGAAAATGTAAATCCATTCAACAGATTCAAAGTAGGTGACAGTGTAGAAGTGTTGATTAAAAAATTCACTCCGCAAGAACACAGAATTGCTTTGAGTATAAAAGATATCAATAAAGACGCTGAATAAAATAATATTTATAAAATATAAAAAGAGCCTTAAATCTTTAAGGCTCTTTTTAGTTAGTAAGTTCAAGATTACAGTGTATTATTTCTGCTATTAATTTCATTTCACGATAAGTTATTGTCTCATTCCTGAGTTTGTTAGAAAGGTTTGCCAAAGAGTAAGGCTTGTTTAATTTCTTAGACAGTTCTTCTGCAACGTATTTTAAACTAAGTCCTTTTTGGTAAAGTATTTCTTTTACTTCTGTAATTATCCTCATAAGTTCATGATGGCATATAGTTTGTTATTTTCAACAAATCCGTTTAATGACATTGACAAAAATAAATTAATAAGTTTATAATAAACGTATTAATTTAATATTATGAAAGTTGGTGTTATGAAAAAACTTAATTTATTAATTTTAGCGGGAGTAAACAGTTGTGTACATAGTGCTGACACTCCAAAAGAAGAAAGAATTTTTAGAGGTGTTCAAAACGGCAAAAAATGTGCATTCACAATGGCAGAAGTGTTGATAACTTTAGGCATAATCGGAATTGTTGCAGCGATGACATTACCTGTTGTCATAGGTAACAGTAAAAAAGTGGAAACATCGTCAAGGTTAAAAAAGTTTAATTCGATTATGCGACAGGCAATTATGATGTCAGAACTGAACAATGGTGAAATGACAGAATGGGTGCGTGATGGCTGGGAACAAAGGGACGAAGAAGGTAATATTGATTATGATGCAAACGGTCAAATTACAAAGAAATTTTTCACTTCTTATTTAGCTCCGTATTTTAAATATACAAATATTATAGACGGTAAAAATGCGGAAGTTGATGAAGATGGAAATATAATATCAGATCCCACTAAGACAAGTGTTTATTTAGTAGATGGTTCAAAAATAACATTTCATAACGGTAATTGTTTAGATATTAAATTTGATATTAATGGTGATACAAAGCCTAATATTTCAGGTAGAGATGAATATACTTTTTTGATTTGTACAGATTCAAGTCAAAGGCTAAGATTCTGTGGAGATGAAAATAAAGCGTTTTGTACATATGGAGGAGAAACAATTACAACAAGAGATATGGCTTGGCAAAAATGCAAAGATGCTCCTCATTATTGTAGTCGACTTTTAGAGATGGACAATTGGGAATTTAAAGACGATTATCCTTATAAATTGTAGAATAAAAATTGCTCAAATTAATGGCATTTTTATTTTGCCTAAAGTACAACTAGGGTGCGTTATTTTAACGTACCCTAGTTGTTGTTAATTACAAAAGTGCTAATGCCGGCATTACCTAAAGATGAAAGCATACGAAGAATGCTATTCACCGAAGTAATTTTTTAGACCAACTGTCAAATGTTTGTTTTTGCACAGCTTTTTAAGTTTTGCGATAGCACGATTTTCGATTTGTCTAATTCTTTCTCTTGATACACCGTATTGAGTCCCTATTTCATCAAGAGTCTTTTTAGTTCCGCTGTTATCCAGTCCGTATCTTAAAATAAGGACATCACGCTCTTTAGGACTTAGTTGGTTAAGCATTTTTCTGATATCTTCAAAGAGGTTTTCTTGAGAGACTCTGCTGTCAGGAGTAATTGTAGAATCGTCTACGATAAAGTCTGCGATTTTAGAACTATCTTCGGAACTGTTAGCTGGAGTTTCCATACTGATAGTGCTTTGGGCTGATTTTATAATTGAGGTCAATTTATTTACAGACACTCCTAATCTGTAGGCAATTTCCTGTTTTGTTGGAGTATGACCTAATTCGGTTGTTAAATCAATTGTCGCACGTCGGATTTTTCCTAAAGATTCTATCATATGTATCGGAAGTCTTATAATTCTTGCTTTATCAGCGATAGCACGCGTGATAGACTGTTGAATCCACCAAGTTGCATAGGTTGAAAATTTATAACCCTTTGTATAATCAAATCTTCCCGCAGCTTTCATAAGTCCTAAATTCCCCTCTTGAATTAAATCAAGAAACGAAAGCCCGCGTCCTATATATTTTTTAGCTATGCTTACGACAAGACGTAAGTTGGCATTTACTAATACATTTTTGGAAAATTCATCTTGAGTTTCATAAATCTTTTTAGCAAGTTCCAGTTCTTGCTCTGATGATAAAAGTGGGATTTTACCTATTTGTTGTAAATAAATTTTTACACTGTCATCTGAATTGACTGATGAAAGACTTTCTTGGACTTTTGGGTCTTCTACGGAATTTATAATTTCATCTTCCTCATCAAGAGGTTCCATTTCATGAAAATTTACATCTTCATCTGATATATCTTCTGAAATTAATCCAAGTTTTTCTATTTCTTTTTTCATAAATTATAAAGCTCTCCATTTTCAAATCTATTATAATATGATTTTGATAATATAACTATTTTTTTACGTTGCTTAACTTTTGTCTGAGTGCTTCAAATATAATTACGCAAGTTGCATTGGATACGTTAAGTGAGTTAAAGTTATTTTGCATGGGAATTTTGACTGTAAAATCCGACATTTTCAAAAGTGATTTAGAAACTCCTGCATGCTCAGCTCCCATTATTAAAGCAAAGTTCATATCGTTATATTTGATATCGTAATAATTATCGTTTGCTGAAGCATCAGTTGCAATTACCCACCAGTTGTTTTCTTGTAATTCTTTTACAGCGTTAACAAGGCTATTTACTTTTATTATAGGAATATGATTTATAGCACCCGCACTGGTTTTTTCAACGATAGAATTGACCTGTACATTTCTTCTTGAGGGAATTATTATTCCGTCAACTCCTGCACAAACACAAGAGCGTATTATTGCCCCAAAATTGTGCGGATCCTCAATGCCATCAAGAATTACTAAAGATGAGTTTTCATGTTTTTTCTCTAAAAATTCTTCTAAATCAGTGTATTTTAAAGGTGAAATTTGAGCGATGATTCCTTGGTGATTAAATTCCGCATAGGGCAAGAATTTTTCTTTTGCTACGAATTGAAAAATAATCCCCTTTTTTAAAGCGAGTTCTTTAATTTTATTAATTTTAGTATCAGAATGAATATTTTTTGAAATTAAAATCTTATTGATTTCTCTTTCTCCGCTAATCAAAGCCTCTATTATCGCGTTTTTACCAAAAATTATATCGTCCATTTGTATTCCCTTTTATTTTGACACTTCAAGCATTCTTTCGATACAATTGAGTGCTTTTGCAGCAATTTTAGCATCTACTGTGATTTCTGGAGTTTCATTTTTTAAAGCATTATAAATATCTAAAATGCTGTTCAATTTCATACTTTGGCAGATGGAGGGGGTATTGCAGATATCATAGAATTTTTTATTCGGGTAATCCCGTTTTAGTCTGTCAAGAACACCTTTTTCTGTTGCAACTATAAATTCTTTTTCATTACTGTTTTTTACGTAATTCATAATTCCGGTTGTACTGCCTACATAATCTGCAAGATTTAAAAAGTCTTCTATACATTCAGGGTGAGCAAGTACAAGTGCATTCGGATATTGCATTTTAGTTTCTTTTATTTCTTTAGGATTAAGCTGATTATGGATAGGGCAGTAGCCGTTATATGTTATTACTTCAACATTGCCAAGCTGTTTTTCGACCCATTTGCCCAGATTTTTGTCAGGTAAAAATAGAACTTTTTCTGCATTTAGACTTTTTACAATTTCTACGGCATTTGAGCTTGTGCAGCATATATCACATTCGGACTTTACTTCTGCCGTTGAGTTTATATAACATACTGTTGGAATATTGGGGTTTTTACTTTTAAATTCTCTCAGTTGCTGCAAATTTATCATGTCTGCCATATCACAGCCGGCTTTTATGTTTGGTAAAATAACTTTCTTGGTGGGGTTAAGTATTTTGGCTGTTTGTGCCATAAAATAAACTCCTGCAAAAATTATTATATCTGCATCGGTCTTTGCCGCCATTTGACTTAAATATAAAGAATCTCCAATATAATCAGCCACGTTATCTATTTCTATATTTTGATAGCAATGTGCTAAAATTACTGCGTTTTTTTCTTTTTGGAGCCTTTTTATTTCCTTTATGTAATCCATATATAGCTCGTCCTCCATATAGTGTAAATTTATGTTAAATTTGCAACATTTATAAAATATATTGTATAATAAAAATAAGAATTAAGTACATAGGAAGAGAAAAATTATAGATTATGAGTACAGCAAATAGCGTTTCAGATTTTTTAAATATGTTAACAATGGGCAATCGTCCCAATGTTACAATATCGGTTACTCCTGGTGTCGGTCTTGAGATGATTGTGGTTGATATTGCGAATTACAGTGTTAAGAATTATACATACAGACCACTGGCATACAATGAATCATTGAGAGAAATCTCTGATATAGAGGAGTTTAAACGTGATTTAAGTGAGATGTTTGAGGAGTTAAATATTTCGCCAAAATGTAATGTTACATTAAATTTGCCTACGGTATTGTTCGGCTCTATAGAACTATCTCTTATGCTTGGTGATGAAGCCATTACTAGTGCTATCACATCAGAAGTAGAGCAGTCTTATGTGTTTAAGCGTCACGATCCTATTGTAAAATGGATGGATTCAAGCTCTGGGAATACAGAAAACAGAAGATTATTTTATGCAGCTGTCCAACAGCTTGTAATTGAAAATATCAGCAATGCTTTAATAGAATTGGGAGCTAATCTAGTAGATGTAGAGATGTCTTTGGCATCTACATTAAGAGCTTTGGATTATACAGGGCTTGCTAATGCTCAAATGCAAGAAGGTGTAACTTGGAATTTACTTACCATAAACTCTAACGGTTACAATATTATATCAATGTCTGGTAAGAAAATTGTTGATTACTATGAAGAACCTATTGCTGTTAAATCATATGACGGTGATGAAATTTATAATGTTATAGCTTCATCAGCTCAAATTACTTTAATGAGTTATCCTGCAAATTATCTTTTCATAATTTCAGATACGGATTCTGTAAGTGCAGAGTTATTGGCTAAGAAGATAAATGTCGGATATTCAATTGAGTATATAGAAAATAATAAGTTTAAAGCAAAAGAAATTCTACCTGCCAGTTTAGATGTGTTGCAGGATAATGTGTTGAAAATTTCAATACAGGCTGTAGGTGCTGCAGTTGCAGCTAGTTCAGACTATCCTTTAGCATTTAACTTTTTAGCATCTTCAGATGGTGAAGCTGTTGTAGTTGAAGATGTTGTTAAAATTCCTATAGGTGATAATGAATACGCTGTAACTCCATCTGTTGCAGCTATTTTAGCTGGAGTGGTGGGTGCTGTGCTTTTGATACCTGTAGGTATTGCATTTTTACTCTTGCCTCAGTTACAGGCTCAGAAACAGGCTGAGTTAGATGAGTTGAATGCAAATATACAGCAGGTAGAAAAACAAATTGCTGATTTGAAAGAGCAACAACAAATTGCTGGTAAATTTAATATTAAAAGTGAAATTAATAAAGTTCTTCAAAATAACAGAATTAAGTTAATGTCATATAGTGCAATTGGTGAGGCTGTGCCGCCTGAATTATGGTTGACATATTTTAAAGCTGAAGGTGGCGGTGATATTTCTATCCAAGGTGGTTCTAATACTGTAGAAGATGTCTATTTGTTCTTCAAAAATGTTAAAGAATACTTGGTAAAAAGTGATTTGAAGTTACAAAAATTAGAAATGCAGTCTGATAATGTAGATGAATTTATGTCTAATTTACCAGTGACTTATGATTTTGAAATTTCTAATATTAAGGCTCCGGTAGCAGCTGCTACGGGTGATGATAAATCAAAAGACGGTAAAGATAATTCAAAAGATTCAAAAAATTCTAAAGACAAAAAAGGTAAAACAACTGGCCAAGCTGCTAATGTTGTACCTGATAAAAAACTGTTAAGTGATAAGCCAATAAATTAATTATGGAGATTGTTATATAAATGTCAGAAGAAATGCAAGAAATTTTAAGTAAGCTAAAATTAGCCGTAGCAATACTTGTGTTAGCTGTAATTATTGCAGTTGCGGTTATCGTGATGAATATAGTTCCAACTGTTCAGAATATAATGAAATTGAACGAAGATTATGCAGCTCAAACCATTGTATTATCTGAAAAGCAAAAAGAGTTGGAAGATTTACAGCTTACTATTAAAAAACAGGAAGACTTATCTGATATAGAAAAGCAATTCTTTGTATCTGCAGAGGCAGGACTTGATACTGAGGGTGTAATTGCAGGAGAATTCTCTGAAATTTTAGATTTGATAAGATCTAATACTATTAAAATGCGTTCTATAAATTATACGTATGATCCTTCTGACGATAATTTTGTAAAAGGAGCTCCTCAAAAATTTAATGTAGCACAATTAGATATGGAAATGATTGCAAATTACAAGACTTTTGAAAATTTCCTAAGAGATTTGTATAAACATGAGCATTTCCTTGATATCGCTAAGGTTGAGGTTACTCCTTATGAAAAAGATAAGTCTGTACTTTTAATCAATTTTACGATTAAGTTGTATGCTCAAAAAAGTTAGGAAAATTTTTTAAAATCTATAGAAAACAGAGGTTTATTATTCTTGAGGCAGGTTGTACAAAAATCGGTTTCAAGAATATTTTTTTGTGCGTAATCTTTAAAGTTAGCACCGGATCTTCCACGATGATCATTTGCAAGAAAAGGACAAGTATATATACCTTTTGTTGTTAGAATTCTCCCATGCTCGCAGTCTAGGGCTTTAAATTTTTTGTCAAAATTATTCTCGTTGTCGGATTTTTTGTACATAGAATTTATTTTAAAATTGTTTTCATTTGCATCGAAACCTATTTTTTGACAGATTTGCAGGAATCCTGCAAGTAAATTTTTTTCACCCTCATTATAAAAATCGGTTACACACAAAATTGGGTTGAAGCCGTATTTTACAAGACTTTTTATTGCATGCAATACTTGACGATATGTGCCTCGTCCTCTTATGTCATCACTTTTTACTTCATCATAGTGATCGATGCTAAGTTGAAAAATTATTTCAAATTCACTTTCATCTTCGACTCGTTTCAAAAACCTTGCTTTTTTTTCATTTATAAAACTGCCGTTTGTGCAGATACATACATTTGTTCTTTTAAGACAAAGTCTTAGTATAGAATTAAAATCAGGGTGAGTCATGGGCTCTGCACCGGTAAGGTAAATACATTGAATATTTTCATTTTGAGTATCGTTTAGTGCTTCTTTAATTAAATTAATTGATATGAAATCTTTCACGTTTTTGGAAAGCGGAAAATCAATATAGCAATGTTTGCATCTTTGGTTGCAATTTTTCGCGGTAAGTTCAATAAATAAATTGTTTAATTCTTTTAATTCGCAAGTTTGTGCTTGAAATAAATTACTCATAGATGTATGTGCTCCGTTAAAATCTCTAATACATAAATATTTTAGATTTTAAAGAACAAATAAAATCCGACAACAGGGTATAAATATGCACTACTTTTTAAAGTCATCAGGTGTTTTGTCATCGAGCCATTTTTGTAAGATATAGTGCTCATAGCTTAGTGCAAAATTGTAGAGGGCTTTGACTAAGGATCTTCCGCTTTCAGATTTGGCTGTTATAAAAAAATCTCCGAGATTATTTTCAGCAAGCATAATTTCGGTATGAACTATCTTATCTGCGTGTCCTTTCGGATTTTTTTTGATGACGAGCTTTATCCAATCACACAAAATTTTTGTAGCGGTTGTTTTGCCTGTAATAATTTCATCTTTTCGGCTTTGGATATATGTAGAAAATTCTTTTAAAATCATTATTCCTCAAATGGGGTTGTTGCTGATAGACATGTTATATCAAAAATATTATGTTTGTGAAATTCTTTTATCATTTCTTCAAAAGTTGCACCGGTCGTGCAGATGTCATCTATTATTAAAATTTTCATCGGTAACAGATTTTTTTCATTTACTGTAAAGGCATTAGATAGATTTTCCATGCGTTCGGTTTTATTTAATTTGTATTGAGGCTTTGTATCTTTAATTCGTTTTATTAAATCAGTATTTAACGTGCAGCCTGACAGCTTGCAAAATTCTTCTCCCACCAAATTCATATGGTTATATTTTCTCGCTTTTTCACGTTTGGGAAATATTGGCACAGGCACTACTTGAAAATTGTTTTTATCCGTAATTTTTTGAAAATATTCATACATAAACTTTGCAAGATAAAAGGATAAATCTTTTTGATTGTGATATTTAAGTCCTCTTATAAGTTTTTGGAGATTTTTTTCATATATTCCTGCACAATAAATCGGAGTATCAAATACATATCTGTTAATCTTTACTTGAGAATGCTCAAGTGAGTCATAGCATTTAGAGCACATTTTGACGCATTCTTTTGAAGATCTGCAAAAGTAGCATTTTTTCTTATAAATCCAGTCTAAAAAATTGATAAAAAAATCTTTCATAGCTTACGAAGGCAGTTTTACACAGAATTCAGTTCTTACATTTTCTTCACTTTCTACAGTTATTTCTCCCCCATGGGATTTTATAATCTGCTGTGATAAATACAATCCAAGTCCTGTCCCGATTTTTCGGAATTTTTTAGCAGCAGAGTAATATTTGTTAAATATCAACTTCTGTTCTTCTTCAGGAATGCCTTGACCGTAGTCTATTACAGAAATCGTTGTATATCCAGGAATTTCTCCTACTTCTATATCAATATCTTTTTTGGTGTTACTGTGCGAAATCGCATTTGAAATTAAGTTTTTTATAACTCTTTCTAATTGCATAGTATCAGCAGATACTGTTATATTTTTTTTAGGGTTGGGGGTAAAATTTATGACAAGACTTGAGTTTGTCGCGATGGGTTGAACTTCGTTTACAATATCTGTAATAAATTCATTCAGCTTAATATTTTCTTTTAAAAGAGGTATACCGGTTTCTTTGATTTTATAAGTTTCTAAAACTATTTGTACTAAATCTATAAGCTCTTGGTTGGAGGATTTCATATTTAAAAGTGCGACTTTTTGTTTGTCGTTTATTTCACCGAACTTTCCATCAATTAAAAAGTTAAGAATATTAGCCTCTGCAACTATTGGAACTTTTAAATCATGCGTAAGTGTAGCGACAAAATCTTCTTTTAAAGTTTCAATCTCTCTTTGGGTTGTTACGTCTTTTATTAGTAGGACATATCTTTTTTTCTCATCAAGTGAAAGTTTTACGGAATTAATTATAAAATTGTTAGTTGGAGTATGCTTGATAAAAATATCCACATCAGCAAGTTTTTCAATTGTTTTATTTTCTGAAATTTCTATATAGTCAAAAACATTTTTACCCAAAATATCGTTACCTTTAACTCCGAACCAGTCGATAATTTTAGGAGTGGCACGTAAAATATTTCCCTGCTCATTAACAATTAAAATGCCGTCAGATAGTGAGTTGATAACATTTTCAAGCAATTTGTTCTGTCTTATTAACTCAGCTTGATATTCAACAATCATTTTTTCTCTATCGTTAAGAGTCTCAACCATTCTGTTAATACTTTCTGTAACGTTTTGGTAAGAAGAATGCTCAATTTTATCCATTTTAGTGGATAAATTACCGTATCTGACTGAATTTACCGTATTTGTGACCATACCTAAATAATCGTTAATTTTTGACCATCTTTTGTTCATTTGTCTTGTCACTAAAAAAAGTGCAATGAATACCAAAATAATACAGATATTTATAATATACCAAGCCATTTTTTTTATCCTTTAGCTTTTAATTCCATTTTATGATATGATTTATTATATCAAATATCAGATAAGATGTTAATAGTATAAATTAAGGATTAGCGGATTTATGGGGGATTTAAAACTACCTGATACTATAAAAATGGTAATAACAGACTTTGATGGTGTGATAACTGACAATTGTGTGTATATTTCCGATAATGGAGATATGTCAAGAAAGTTGAATTTTGCAGATATTATGGCTTTTTCAATTCTAAAGAAAAACGGATTTGATATAGCGATTATTTCAGGTGAAGCCAATAGAGCCATAGAAATTTTATCTAAAAAATTTGATATAAAAGAAGTGCATACAAACATTCGTAAAAAAATAGACATATTAAAGATGATTATAGAAAAATATTCCCTTACCCAAGATGAATATCTTTATATTGGAGATGATATCAATGATAAAGAAAGTCTTGAGTATGCAAAGCATAAATTGACACTACCCCATGCTCCAAAATTATTAAAAGAGATACCAAATATACAGATATTAGAAAACGAAGGCGGAAACGGTGGCTTTAGAGAGGTGGCAGATTGTCTGATTGGTTTGAAAAAATAATAAATAAAATACAAGCACTAAATTCTAAAATAGATAACTACAATACTGATACGGTAATTCAATCATTACCCTCAGTTGCTTATGTAAACAGAGCAAAAAAACTTATAGAAAAAGGTCAATATAAAGATGCCTTGGAGATTTTAACAGAAGCTGAAAGTCTTCCTCAAGAGGACGCTCTTGTGTATAAATATAAAGGAATTATTTATGACAGACTATTCAGATTTGATGATGCAGTGCAAGCATATAAAAAGTCTGCAAATTTAAATAAAAATGACAAATTAATATGGAAAAATTTAGGTTATTCACTTTTAAATACAGGGCTCTATGATGAGGCAGATGAAGCATTTGAAAATGCAGATAAAATTACCCCCACAAACTCAGAAGTATTTTTAGGCTGGGGAATGTCATTAATGAAGCAGCAAAAATACCCTGAGGCACATGAAAAATTTGTACTTTCCTCAAAGTATAACCGTTATAATTCTAACGCTCTTTTCTTGGCTGCAGTCATGGAAATTAAGTTAAAAATGTATGACGATGCAGAAAGTAAATTGCAATTTTTAGCAAATGTTGCACCTAATGAAGGAAATTCTTATGAATATGCAAAATTGAAATTTATATTAAAAGACTATGACGGAGCAATTTTTTATGCACAAAAATCGTTGGATTTTAACAGAAACATGCTACCTTGCTATTTGCTTTTAGGGGAAATTTACAGATTAAAAAATGAAGAAAATTTATCGTTGGAAAATTACAAAAAAGCAGAGGAATTGTCACTAATAACAGTTAATTTGTATATAGAATGGGCATTTTCACTTATCAAATTTGATAAATATGCTGAAGCCTCCGAAAAAATAATGAAAGCTGAGGAAATAGATTGTGCAAATTCTGAAGTAAAATTGATAAAAGCGTTTTTGTCAGTTATAAAAGGTGATATATTTGAAAACCGCGAAATTATAGAGAAGATTTTAAAAGAAAATTCTGAAGCTCCTCTTGCACATAGAGCATTAGGCATACTTAACTGCTTAGATGGTAATTATAAAGAGGGTATTCATTATTTCAAATCAGCTCTGAAATTGGAGCCTACAGAAGTAATAAATTATTATTATATAGCAAAGGCCTATATGCATTTAGCAGACAATTCAAATGCAAAAGAATATTTTGAAATGTCTATAAAAGAAAACCCGTCACATATAAAAACATATATAGATTATTCAAAATTTTTAATATCAATTGACGACTATGCAAATGCAAATCGAAAATTGCGTAAAGCATTACGCCAAGCAGAAGATAATATAGAAATTTTAAATATGTTGTTTTATGTAAATTACATACTTGTCAAGGATAGACTTTGTGAATATAATATAAAAGAAACATTAGACTTTGCACAAAAGATTAAAAGTATAGATGCAGAATCGTTTAAATACCCTGACAAATTGGCAGAACTGGCCGAAATGTTAAATAAATTGCAGGAAAAGGAATAAAATTGAGAAAGGTTATTGTACAAAAATTTGGCGGCACATCAGTCGCAGATACTGAGAAAATAAAAAATGTAGCCAAGACGGTAATAAAAGAAAAAGAAAACGGTAATGATGTTGTAGTAGTTGTTTCAGCAATGGGACATACAACGGATTATTTGGTAAAAATGGCAAAAGATTTAAGCCCCAACCCCTCAGGTAGAGAGATGGACATGCTCTTATCAACAGGTGAGGGTGTATCTATAGCACTGCTTGCTATGGCAATTCAAGCTCAAGGTTATGATGCTGTCAGTTTCAATGCTATGCAAATCGGTATAATGACAGAAAACGTTCATTCAAAAGCCAGAATTGTTGATATAAAAACTGATAAATTAAAAAAGAACTTGCAAGAAGGAAAAATTATAGTAGTAGCAGGATTTCAAGGAGTGACAGAAGATGGGGAAATTACAACCCTCGGACGTGGTGGCTCTGATACTTCAGCTGTAGCCCTTGCCGCAGCCTTGAATGCTGATCGTTGTGATATATACACAGATGTCGAAGGTGTATATACAACCGACCCCAGAATTGTTCCGAAAGCTACGAGATTAAATGAAATTTCTTATGAAGAAATGCTGGAATTGGCTCATGCAGGTGCAAATGTTCTCCACCCGAGAAGTGTAGAGACCGCAAAACAATTCAATGTTCCGCTTCGAGTAAGAAGTAGTTTTAAAACTGATAATTTAGGTACTTTAATATTAGGAGTTGACAAAATGGAAATTTATAAACCTGTAACAGGTGTAGCTGCCGACTTATCACAGGCAAGAATAGTAGTCTGTGATGTCCCCGATGTTCCTGGACAAGCAGCTAAATTGTTTGGTAACCTTGCCAAAGAACACATATCAGTTGATATGATTATACAATCTTATGCACGCAAGGTTTCAAATACTAATGATATAGCTTTTACTATAGACAGTGCGGATTTAGATAAAACCATTGCTACACTGAATAATATGAAAAAAGATTTAAACTGCGGTGATATCCAAGTAAATGATAATATCGCAAAAGTATCTATAGTAGGGGCCGGCATGATTGACAGACCGGGTATCGCATCTACAATGTTTGAAACATTGGCGGAATTGGGTGTAAATATTAAAATGATTTCAACAAGTGAAATTAAAATAAGCTGTCTTGTTGATAAAGACGATGCCCATAAAGCTCTAAAAGCACTCCATAAAGTATTTGAACTTGAGGGCGATGAAACTGCTATAGTAAAAGGTGATTTGCCAAACGTATAATTGAATAAGGCTAAAAAATAATTTTGGATTTAATAAAAATTTATTAAACAGACCGTAATTTCGTATTTTATAGTAATGGTATTGCGGTTTGTTTTATTTTGTTGTGCTTCGATATATGTACCGAAAAATTGTATAACTTTGACTGCCCTTGCACAAGATGAAAAGATTTGTTATAATAAATAAGTAGACGATGAAAACCTTGTAAAAGAATGAAAGGAGCTGGAAATGCACGCTATGAGAGGATTTACGGGGGGGGGGGGCACCGC
>CASGAK010000171.1 GCA_949299435.1 uncultured bacterium | reverse complement strand
GAATTTAAACCCATCATTTACCTTATTGCTTTTTTCTAAAAGATATTATACAATAAGATTAAAAGTTTTAGAATAGTTAAAGTGAGAAAAATAAAAAATTAAAATATAAAGCAGGAGAAAAGATGAATTGTAAAAAGTTAGTAATTGCTTCAATAATTTTTGCAAATGTCCTATGTGCGTCTAATGCTTATGCTGCTCAAGAATTTCAGGCTCAAGTAGCTAAAGCTCAAAAGAATTATACAAATATAGAAAAATTGATTGAATATAATCATTATGAAGAAGCAGATGAAAAAATCAGAGAAATGTTAAATAAAAAGCCAAATGATATAGAATTATTGGCATTGAGATGTATTTCACGAGCAAAACAACATAAACTTGCACCGGCACAAGAAGAATTGGACAGATTACTTGCAAAATACCCTAAAAATGCACAATTGCATTATGCTCAGGGTATAGTTTATTTGATGCGAACAACTTCATCAGATGTTACATATATTAGAGATACAAGAAATCTGATTGAAAATGCGATAAAAGAATTTGTAGCAGCGGTAAATGCTGACAGCAATTATTATCAAGCATACAATGCTATGGGCGTTGCAACATTAAGACTCGGCAACAGAAACGATGCAAGGGACTTATTCAAAGTAGCTTTACAAATCAACCCTCAATATGCAACGGCTTATGATAACATGGGAAATTTGGAATTAATTGAGGGTAATCTCGCTGAAGCAGAACAATACTTTAACAAATCACTAAAACTTAATTCACATAACCCCACAACGATGTATCATTTAGGACAAGTAGCGGTTCGTCAACGTGATTTCAATAAAGCACTTACTTGGTTGAACCACTCAATTCACATGCACCCGATGTCATCTCCTGCTTTGACATTGCAAGGTGAATGCTATTTAATTCAAGGTAACCAGGCTGCGGCAATTAATTCATTTAAAAAAGCCATAACTGTGAAACCGGAAAATTCACGTCCTTATGTAAACCTTGCAAATATTTACGAAAGACGTGCAGATGAAGAATTTGCAATGGAGCAGTTAAAGACCGTATTGACAATAAACCCTAATTATACAGACGGTATTATGCGAGTTGCTGATATGTCTTTGCATACAAGAAAGTATGAACAGGCACTTGATTATTACACAAGACTTTTGGACGACAGCCAATACGGTGAGCGTGCTATAATCGGGCTTGCTAACACATATTATGAAATGTCAAAAGATCGTGCTGATAGTGACAGTATGACAACTAATAAGGAAGTATATCTTGCTTATGACTATATAAATAAAGCAATTGAAAGAACTCCTGATGATTTGGAATTACATTTGGCTAAAATTAAACTTGCTAAACTAACTCATCAGCTTCCAATGTCAAAAGAAAGTCTTAATTACATAGTGCAGGCTGCCTCAAACAGTTTGATGGATAGTGTTATCAAAGGTGAAGCATATCTGGCTTTAGGTCGTGAAAAAGATGCTGTATATACTTTTGAAAATGCTGTAAATTTTGCTGATGAAGTTGATGATCAATTATATTTGGCAGAAATTCTTGTTCATAATAAGCAATTTAGAACTGCACGTTTGGCTTTGAAAAAAGCTCTTATGCAAGATCCAAACAATGTGATTGCTAAAAACGGACTTGCATATATTGATCTTTGTGAAACTAAGTCAAATGAATTTTTGGACGTAGCACAAAGACAGTTTGCTGAAAAGAACTACGCATCTGCGATAGAATACTGTAACCGTGCAATTGACTTCTATCATAACAGTGCTCCTATTGCAAAATTGAAAGCTATGTCTTATGAGGCTGAAGGAAACTATCAAGGTGCAATTAAATATTATAACCAATATCTCGCTTATAGTCCTAATGCTTCAGATAGAGAAGCCATTTTGAAAAAAATTAGTAAATATCAAACAAAAATGTAATAAAAATGTAATGAATTTTTAAAACGAGTTTCGTAAATAGTTGCGAAACTCGTTTTGTTATTATATATTTTGATTAAAGAGGGATATTTAATAAATTTACCCTTAGTTTATGGAATTATTATGGCTCAAAAATTCGATATAAGAAAAACATTTGAAGTATTTTTGTGTGAACCTCTAAGTATATTGAAAGCAGGTCTATTTCAAATAGTGCATTTGGAAACGAATATTTTTAACCAAAAATCAGTAAACGTCGACTTTGTAGATGATAAAACTCAAATTACAGTCGTGAATAATGAGCGTATGTATAATTTATTCCAAACAGTATTATTTAAACGTCGATTGAAAGAGCAGCAAGAAAAAGCATTATCAACAAAATAGCACTTTGGTGTAAGATTAATTGAAAGGAAAATTATGAAATATTTGCAAGCCCAATTTATTAAAAGTGCAGAAATGCTTAGTCAATGTCCAGATTCTGCTTTAGCCGAATATCCGCTTCTTGGACGTTCTAATGTTGGTAAAAGTTCTTTTATAAACGGACTTGCAAATCATAAAAAACTGGCAAAAACATCAAATACTCCAGGAAAAACGCGTTTGATAAATTTTTTTAATTTTTCGGATAAATTTATGTTGGCTGACTTACCCGGCTATGGATATGCAAAAGTGTCTAAAGAAGCACAAAATCGTTGGCAAAAATATTTGGAAGAATATTTGCTTAATCGCCGTCAAATTAAATGCTTAATTCAATTAATTGATGCTCGTCATGATGTGCAAAAAAATGATTTGCAAATGAGAGATTGGGTAAAAGTATATAATTTACCAATAATTACTGTTTTAACCAAAATGGATTATGTACCAAAGTCAAAAGTGTTTAATCTCATAAAAAAAGTTGAAAATGAATTAGGTGGAAAAGTGTTGCCTTTTAGTGCAATAGATAATAGATATAATGATGAAGTTTTTGAATTTTTAATTAATAATTAAAATTTAAATTTAAAAAACTAAAAAATTAATTTTAAGTATCTAAAATCATCATAAATAAATGCTATGTAGAAATTGTATAAATACACTAAGAACAAAATTTTTATTAAAAAACAAGGGAAGTAAATAGAGTGTGTTGTTTTAATGAACTGTAAATTATATAATCAATCCTTGCACACTATGAAAAAAGTTGTTATAATAAATGGGTAAGCGATGAAAACCGATAAATGATGAAAGGAGCTGGAAATGCAAGCTATGAAAGGATTTACGGGGGGGGGGGGCACCGCGAAAATACCCGTTTAGAGGTAAAAAAATAAAAGTATCAGAACCTGATAAAAGAATAGATGAGCAAAATATTGCATTAAGTAATCAAGCATTTTTAGAACAAAAAGCATTCACAATCAAAGAATTATTGAAACCATTATTACATAGTAGGGTGTTTCTTTTTGATTTGCCGAAACAGTGCGGAATTTTTGGTTCTGCTCAAAATAGCAAAAAATGTGCATTCACGCTTGCAGAAGT
>CASGAK010000170.1 GCA_949299435.1 uncultured bacterium | reverse complement strand
ATTGCAAACCGACCAAAAAAGTGATAAAATGAATATTATATTAGGCAATATGGAGGTCGGTATGAAAAAAGCATTCACATTAGCAGAAGTATTGATAACATTAGGTATAATCGGAGTGGTCGCGGCGATGACACTGCCATCACTTATTAACAGAACCCAAAAGAAAGAATTACAAGCCGCTTTTTTAAAAACTTATTCTGAATTAAACCAAGCATCACAATTATTTTATGTCAAAGAAGGTATTTCTGTATCTGATTATGGATATAACCTTAAAGCAGCAAGTGTATCAAATCATAATAATAAATTAATGGAATTGTTTATGGGATATTTTAAAGGTGCAACTAACTATAATCATTCAACTTATGCAAACACAAGTGATACTACAATTAAAAGAAAATATAAAATAAAGACAATGAATGGTAAAAGTGAAACTAATGGGACTAAATGTGATGTGACAGGTCTGTATGCAGATATAGCAGGTCGTGTATATTCTTTAAATGATTTACCGTTAAATATGAATGAAAACGGTCCTGTAATTTGCGTAGATATAAACGGGGAAAAACCACCAAATAAGTATGGATATGATAACTTTTTATTCGTATTTACAACTGATGGAAAAGTAATCCCTATGGGACAAGATTATCCAAATAATGCAGATAATATAGGAGGTAGTGAGAATAATCCTAATAGTCCAATAACATTAAATGGTTTTGTGTCAGGTCCTGAATATTGTGATTATTCATCGAATGATAGACATAGAAATTTATCTTGTGCAGTATATGCACTGATGGATCAAAGTCCTGAGGAAAATGGCAGTTATTGGAAAGACTTTTTGCCATAGATAACAGATATAATTCAAAATCTTGCACAATAACTGGTGCATTGTTTTGATGCACCTGAAAATGTATAAATAAAACAGGTCGGAAATTCCGACCTGTTTTATTACCAAACCACTTTTTCAATCAATTCAATTTCATATCCGTCAGGATCTTTGATAAAGGCTATTTTAGTGCCTTTGCCATTCAAATCAAAAGGCTCGTAAAGATATTCATAACCGAGGTTATGGAGTTTTTCGGTGAATTTATCAAGCGAATTGACGGAAAAAGCAAAGTGTCCGAAACCTGTTCCCAATTGGTAGCCGTTTTCGGGTGTATCGTCGTTTTGTGTAAGTTCGATTTGACATACCCCGTCTTCGTCATTTAAAAAATAAAGCTCGCAATCATCAAGTCTTTTTTTCTTATCAAGAGTCATATTTAAAAGTTCTGTGTAAAATTTAACGGATTTTTCCGCATCTTTTACCCTAATCATTGTGTGTAAAAATCTCATAAAAATCTCCTTATTTTCGCATACTTATTTTATCATAAAAAAGTCCGAGAAACTTTCGAGATAATATTCGTGAGCTATACTTTAGAGTGTCGTATTAAATGGGTGAACCACGAAGCAGACTTGTGAAAGCAAGGCTTTCAGGTAGCGAAGCTCTGCTTTTGATTATTTCATATCCTTAGCAATGATATCGGTAATATCTTCTCCACCGTAGAACACCATGTTTTTGGGTAAAACAAGGTTATAATTGAGGCTTTTTGCTTTTTCTATGACTGTCGCTCTGATATCTGAATCTATTTTAGTAAGTTTGTCATTATATTCTTGGTCAAGAGCAAGTTTTTGTTCATTAATTTGATTTCTGTATTTTTCTTCCAATGCTGTAATTTTAGCCGGATCTTTTTCTTTTGAAATTTCAGCTTGAGCTGTTTTTATAGTATTTTGCATTTCAAGAATTTTCTTTTCCTGATCTGCTTTTAATTGTTTTACCTGACTGGAATCTGCAACAATTTTTTGTACATCGATTACTGCGATTTTAGGCGGAGTATCAGAAATCGCTATGTTATTGATAGAGTAACCCAGTGCAAATGCCGTAAGACAAATAAATAAAAAACTGACTTTTCTTTTCATTGTAAATCCTTTCTTTTTTGCTTGCCTTTACAATAACGCTCAATTAGTCGGATTTAAATAGGTAAGTCAGGCAGTATAAAATTGTCCAAAAAAATTCCGCAGTAATGAATGACAGCTGAATTTTTAAAATGTCGAACTCTTTAATCTATGTGTTATAGGCGAAGTTAGCTTTTGATTATTTTACAGTTAGCTGGATTGAATTATATTTTTGTTTTTCGTAGAATAATTATGCGAGATTTTTTACTTTAAATAAGGAGAAAAAATATGAAAAAATCTATCCACGATTTAGGAGACATCAAAGGAAAACGTGCATTAGTACGTGTAGATATCAACGTACCTTTGGACGCAGACAAAAATGTAACTGATGATACAAGAATTCAAGCAATTTTACCAACAGTTCAATTTTTGAAAGATAAGGGTGCTAAAATTATTCTTATGGCACACTTGGGACGTCCGAAAGGTGAATGGAATATGGAATTTTCACTGGCACCTGTTGCAAAATACTTATCAAAAGTATTAGGTGAAGATGTATTATTTGTTTCATCAAAAGTAGGCGAAGGTGCTGAAAAAGAATT
>CASGAK010000169.1 GCA_949299435.1 uncultured bacterium | reverse complement strand
GTCCTAAAAACCGAGCCTGAGATGCTGCCATTCCCATGACAAATTCCTTTCAATTTCGTTTCCTTGCCATGGTATACGGCTTATTTTGTAAAAATCTTTAATTTTATATTTTTTTTTCGTAATATTTCGTTACATCTGTAACTCTAAAGCACAGAATATAAATGTTTTGAGCAGGTAAGTGATAAATATTATATCTAGTTTACAGTATTGGCTTTAGTTTATTTATAACAAATTCTAATGCACCTTTTTGGCTCTCAAATACTTTAAAACAGTCATTTTGGGCAGTTGTATAGAAATTTTGGTCTGTTAAGAGTTTGAGCATATATTCTTCAAGTTCTTTAGGTGTTTTGACTAATTTTCCTGCATTTGTATGAGTTAGAATGCCGTAGATATCTTTGAAATTATGGATACATGGTCCTGTAATTACAGGTTTATTGTATACAGCTGCTTCAAGGGGATTATGTCCGCCCGTATTATTGAAACTGCCGCCTATGAATGCAAAATCGCAAAGGGCATACATTTTACTTAATTCACCGAGAGTATCCAAAATAATAAGATCTTTATCTGTAAAACGATCATTTTTAGATCTGAAACCGTAAGAGAGTTTTGTTGAATTTACGAGCTGAATTATATCAGGGATTCGGTCAAGATGCCTTGGTGCCAGTAGTAGTTTGGCTGAAGGTACCTCTTTTTTTATATTAGTAAATGCTTCTAAAATTATTTCATCTTCACCTTTGTGGGTACTTCCTGCAATAATCAGTTTATTATTTCCTTTTCCAATATCAATTGATACATCTTGTTTTTTTACATCAAACTTTAAATTCCCCATAAATTCTGTTTTATCGGGACTTGCACCGATTTCAATGAGTTTCTTCATATCTTCAATGCTTTGGGTGTAGATTGCTGTGTAATTTGAGAGAATATGTTTGAAAAACATTCTTACTTTTTTATAAGCATTAAAGGTACTGTCACTTATGCGTCCGTTAATGATAAAAAGCGGAATATTTTTCTTTTTTGAATAATATGCAAAATTTGGCCAAAGTTCTGTTTCAGCAATTAGAATAACAGACGGGTTTATTTTTTTTAAAAATGAATTTACCGCAAATGGAATGTCAAATGGAAAATATGTTATAAAATCAGCAATTTCGGCATATTTTTTCTTTGCAATCTCCTGACCAGTTTTTGTACCTGTTGTCACAACTATTTTGTAATCAGGAAATGTTGTTTTGATATTTTTTGTAAGATTTTCTAACGCTATTATTTCTCCGACAGATACTCCATGGAGCATTATGACTTTATTACCAAGGCTAGGAGCTTTGAAAAATCCGAATTTTTCTTTCCAACCATACAGGTATTTTCTTTGAAATACTCTTACCAGGTAATAAAAAGGTAAAATTGCTATAAATATAATTGTTGATAAAATTCCATATATAAACATTTCTTTAATATTATACACAAAATCAGAAAACATGTTAATATAATCAAAAAACAAAAGGGGGAAAAATGAACGATAAAACTTTTTTAATGATTCCAGGACCAACACCTGTCCCTGAAAGTGTATTATTAGATATGGCAAAGGCTCCGATTCCTCATCGAAGTGCTGAGTTTTCCGAAATTTTTGATGAAGTAAATGAGGATTTGAAATGGATTTTTCAAACGAAAAATGATGTTTTTATTTTTGCCTCAAGTGGTACGGGAGCAATGGAGGCAGCGTTATCCAATCTTGTAAATCCTGAAGATAAAGTTTTATCATTGGTTATAGGAAATTTTGGAGAAAGATGGGCTAAAATTGCAGAATCTCACGGAGCTATCGCTGAACGACTGGTTGTACCTTACGGTGCGGTTATTTCTCCTGAAGCATTGCAAAAAAGGTTAGAGGAAGATATTAATAAAGAAATTAAAATTGTTACTCTTACGCAATCTGAAACTTCTACAGGTGCTGTAAATGATGTAAAAGAGTTATGTAAAATAATAAAATCCCACGGTGCTATTTCTGTGGTAGACGGTGTCACAAGTGTAGGGGCAATGGAAATAAAACCTGATGAGTGGGGAATTGATGTGTTGGTATCAGGTTCGCAAAAAGGTTTTATGATTCCACCCGGGCTTGCTTTGTTAACGGCAAGTGAAAGAGCTTTTGAAGTGCATAGACAATGTAAATATCCTGGATTTTATTTTAACTGGAGCAGTTATAAAAAATCACTTGCTCAGCATACAACGCCATACACTCCTGCAATTAATTTAATTGTTGCATT
>CASGAK010000168.1 GCA_949299435.1 uncultured bacterium | reverse complement strand
CTCTTGGGTGCCTGCTGATTATTTAAGATTAGGGGTTGTTGATAAAATATTTACACGAGTTGGTGCATCTGATGATTTGACGCTAGGCCAATCTACTTTTATGGTAGAAATGATTGAAACGGCTGCTATTTTAAATTCAGCAACGGAAAAAAGTTTTATATTACTCGATGAAATCGGCAGAGGCACAAGTACCTATGACGGTGTTGCTATCGCTTGGTCGGTGGCTGAATTTATTGCTACAAAGATTAAAGCAAGATGTATTTTTGCAACTCACTATCATGAATTAAATGTAATGACGAAGACTTATCCACAAATAAAAAATTTCCGAATTACTGTAACAGAAGAAAATGGGGAAATTGAATTTTTACGTAAAATTGTACAAGGCGGTGCAAGCAAAAGTTATGGGATTCAAGTTGCAAAGATGGCAGGGTTACCTAATTCAGTGATTAAACGCTCTCAAGATTTGATGGTTAAAATGCAAAAAGATTTTGCTAATAATCTTTCTACAAGAAAAAAAGTAGATGAATCTCAATTGAACATTCCTCAGCTTAATCTTTTCAATTAGTGGATAATATGTTATAATAAATTGTAGTTAAAAAGTAAAGAGGTTTGGAAATGAAAAAAGCCTTTACATTGGCTGAGGTGTTGATTACTTTAGGTATTATTGGTGTTGTTGCTGCTATGACCTTGCCTACACTAATAAATAAAACAAAAAATAAAGAACTGCACACAGCTTTTTTAAAGACTTACTCAGAACTTGGGCAAATTGCTTTATTATTTAAAGCAGAGCATGGAATTTCAGTAGCTGAATATGCGGCTTTTTCAAATATTAATGATACGGCAGATTTAATTTCAAAATACTTTTCAGGTTCTACTAAATTAAGTGATGATGCTATGGGAACTCCAAATAAAGATGGGGTATATGAAGGACTTTATGCAATGAACAGTCTTAATGGACAGGCTTTTTCTGGTGGCCCTAATACCGGAGGTAAAGATTCTTCATTTTTGTGTGATGACTCAGGAATTTATTCAAATAATAGAGGAGAAATTTTTATATTTAACAATGCTCCTCAAGATGGTGAAAACGGTCCGGTAATTTGTGTCGATGTAAATGGTAAGAAAGGTCCGAATCGATTTGGTGCTGATTATTTTTTATTCATATTTACAATTGATGGTGGGGTAATCCCTATGGGACAGGAACATGACGACAACACTGATTATGTTTGTAACAGTGGCAGCGGAGATTGTAATAATTTTTCTAATGAAGGTAATACTTATTGTGATAAGGCTTCAACTAATTACACTAAAAATGCTTCTTGTGCTTATTATGCTTTAGTTGATGAACATCCTTTAATTTCAGGCCGTGATTACTGGCAAGACTTTTTAGGTGAGGTGTACCGCAGATAAATTAAGATAAAAAATGTAATGTTTATTTAAGCATATTTTGATAATGTTCGTTATAAAAGTCACCAAATCTGTCATTTAAAATTGCTTCGCGACATTTTTGTGAAAATTCTATTAAAAATTGTATATTATGAATTG
This sequence comes from uncultured bacterium, assembly GCA_949299435.1. Lineage (GTDB taxonomy): Bacteria > Cyanobacteriota > Vampirovibrionia > Gastranaerophilales > Gastranaerophilaceae > Scatenecus. The sequence goes on along the minus strand of CASGAK010000168.1, from coordinate 3,492 downwards.
ATAATAAAGTTGCAGCAGTGCTTTCTCCACATCTCCAAAGGTGTCTTATATATGCTTTTGAATGATTTTTGCAAGCATAGCAATTACACCCCTCGACAAGTGGACTGTGATCATTTTCAAATGCTTTGACTTTGATGTTTCTTTTGCCTTCCCAAGTGAAGAATGATCCATGGCGTGCGTTGCGAGTTGGAAGAACGCAGTCGAACATATCCACGCCATATTTAATACCGTCCAATAAATCTTCTGGAGTTCCCACACCCATTAGATATCTTGGCTTGTTTTGTGGCAGAAGCGGTGCGGTAAATTCTACAAAATGATTCATTATATCTTTTGTTTCACCGACACTCAAGCCTCCTATTGCATACCCTACAGCGTCATATGATGAAATTACTGAAGCACTTTCTTTTCTCAAATCATCATAAAATGCACCTTGTACAATTGGGAAAAGTGCTTGACGAGGATTTGTTTTTGCCTTGAAGCATCTTTCAAGCCATCTGTGAGTGCGTTCCATTGCTTTTTTTGCAGTATCATAATCGCATGGATATGGTGCGCATTCATCAAACGCCATAATGATATCAGCCCCGATATCCTGTTGAATTTCCATTGATATTTCAGGAGATATAAAATGTTTTTTTCCGTCTTTTGGATCTCTAAATTCTACGCCATCTTCTGTTATTTTTCTTAAATGAGCAAGTGAAAATACTTGAAAACCGCCTGAATCTGTTAATACAGGCTTGTGCCAATTCATCCAGCCATGAATTCCGCCAAAATCTCTAATTCTTTTAGTGCCGGCTCTAAGATATAAATGGTAGGAATTTGCAAGAATTATTTGAGCCCCGGTATCAGCTACTTGATCACAAGTGAGTGTTTTTACGGCAGAATTTGTCCCGACTGGCATGAATATCGGAGTTTTAATTATTCCATGAGGCGTTGTGAATACCCCAGCTCTTGCACCTGTTTGTTTACAAATGTGAGTTAATTCATATTTAAAAAAATCATCTTCCGGCTTATGCGTCATTTTATATCCCTATTTTATAAATTAAAGGCGTGATTATCACGCCTTTTTTCTATTCTTCGTCTAATTTTTCAATAACTATTTCTGCCATGTTTTCATACTCATCACATAGCTCTTCAGGAGTAAAGTAGATTGCGATTTCTCTTTCTGCACTTTCTTCACAATCAGATCCATGTACTACATTATATTCTTTTACGAGTGCAAAGTCTGCTCTTATTGTACCTACTTGTGCTTCAAGCGGTTTTGTAGACCCCATAAGCTGACGTGATCCTGCGATTACATCAAACCCTTTCCAGACCATAGCAACAATTGGTCCGCTCTGAATATATTCGATTAATCTTGGATAGAACGGTTTACCTTTATGTTCACCGTAATGTTTTTCCGCCATTTCAGGTGTCACATCAAGCATTTTCATACCAATTAGTTTATATCCTTTTGTTTCAAATCTTTTGATGATTTCACCAACTAAACCTCTTTTTACACCATCGGGTTTTACGGCGATAAAAGTTCTTTGTTCTCTCTGCATTTATATTTCCTCCATTCAAGGCTATTATATCATAAAAAGTTTAATATGACCAGTCATTAATTAAGATATTATTTGATATTTTTCGGATTTGAGGCTTTTTAAATTCTTTGTTAATACAGCTAGCATAATTGAGCAAAGTGTAATTGCAGCAATTACAAGACCTATCCAAAATCCTTTTAATTTCATATTATAATGGAATGCAAGATAACACCCGAGCGGAATAAATAATAGCCAATATGCTGTAAAATTTGAAATTAGTACGATGTTTGTCTGTTTCATACCTTTAAAAATTCCTGACAGAGCTACCTGAAGCCCGTCAAATACTTGGAAAATGGCAACTATGTATAATATTGGAACACATATATCAATAAGTTTTAGATCTATTGTAAATAAGCCGGTTAAAAATCTTGGGTAGTTTGCGAAAATAAAAGCACTGCATACCATAAACCCTACGGACATTACAAGTCCGACAAATGAATATCTTTTTAGATCGTAATAATTCTCAGCACCATTTGCAAAGCCGACTTTTACAGCAATCGCATTTGATATTGCAAATGGCACCATAAACGAAATTGTAGTCATCGTACAAATAAGATTTTGTGCTGCTGCGTAAATTCCAGCGACTTGTCCCATAATAATTGCCACACTGTTAAAGGCTATGAATTCTATTATTATTGCAACTGATATCGGAAGTCCTATTTTCATTAGATTTTTATAATAATCAAATTCTCTATAATCTCTGAATTTCATTATTTTAAAACAGTAAATTAAAAGAAAAATTCCCATAAAATATCTTACAATGAAACTCGCAATTGCAAGACCGAGTACTCCAAGTGAAGGTATTGGGCCAAATCCGAATACAAGGATTAAGTTTAAGGCAATGTTTAAAAATACCGAAAACACAGTGACAAGGTTTGGTACCATGACTATTTCAAAGGCTTGTAAAAACTCTTTTAATGCAGCATGGATATACCCGCCAAAAGTTGCAAAAGCAGTTACAAACATGTATTCTTTTATCATTGGTACAAGTTTGGGTTCAAATTTCATCAAATCTATTAGTGGTATAGCTGCAAGGACTGCAAACATAATTATCACACCAAGCAGCATAGAAAATCTTATTGTAGGATAAAAGTATTTTTTTGCTGATTTCCGTTCTCCTCTGTAATTTGATAAAAGCGGAGATACACTTGCAATAAGTCCTATGCCGAAAGTTTGAATACAATTTGTAATAGCTGTCGCTATACTTATAGCTGCTAATGTATCCGTAGAATGTCTGCCTGCAATTAAGACATCACCTGCACCGATTAGAATAAACCCTAAGTTTCCCATAATAATCGGCAGGGCAATGTTTAAAAGTTCTTTGGCATAGTGTCTGAATTTCATTCTGCTCATTATGCTTTAATTATACTTCAAAAATATTATTTAGGAAGATTTTTAAAATAGTCTTTTTCTGTAAGAGCTTTGTAGGTACAACCTATTCCGTTATATACATTTGTTGAAGATGCTGAACAGTAGATATCTTCGCTAAATTTTGTATCTTTTCCGCCCATCGGTAAAAGTTTGCCGTCTGGCATTACCATAAAAGTGAATAAATCTGCACCCCAACGATTAGGTTTATTTTGAAAACCATTTATGTCAATTGTTATAAAAAACTGATTTTTGTCTCCAATATAACCGTTTGGCAAATCCACATTTTGATTTGGTCGTTCTATAAAAATTCTGCGACCGTCATTAAACTGTAATGATGCATCATCAAGGTAATTGGCATTTAATTTTGTTTTGTTGTTAAAAGTCCTGTATCCAGATATTGTATAACTTGAGCCTGTTTTATCATCGTTATCTTCTGTTGTAGCTTTGCATTCAGGACAACTTTTTAAACCTTTTATGTTGTTGAGGAATAGTCTTTTTATATCTTCTCTTGTGTAATTTTCTGCAACTATAGGGATCCCTT
>CASGAK010000167.1 GCA_949299435.1 uncultured bacterium | reverse complement strand
TACGGTAAGCACAACAGGGTTCATAATACCGCCTGCAGTATCCTCATTGTATGTCAAAAGTTCTCGTACTTCTTCTGAAAATTTATGAGGAAGTTTATCCAGATAAGTTTCACTCTCATCTTCTTCCATATCACCAAGTACGTCAGCTGCAGCATCATGAGGTAATAAAGTTAATATTTTAGAGGCTACTTCCTGATCAATATCTCCAAGTAATTCAACTTGCATTTGCGGAGAAATATATTCCATTAATTCTGCAGCTTTTTCAATATCCAAAAGTTTAAAGCATTGCAAGCGTTCTTCGGGTTTTAATTCCTGAAATACATCTGCTAAATCCGCACTGTGAAAACCTGCCAGTTCCTCTTTCAACTGATCAAGTTTTTCGTCGTCCATTATTTCTCTTAATCGTTCAATTACATTCGATACATTCATCATAATTTTATTATAGTACAAATATGTAATTAGGTTATTTGTTAAATTTGATGAAGTTTATTCCCATTTGATTTTATATCCTAAAACTTCTGCAATATTTTTTGCATCTATATATCTTAGAGAGCCTCGTGCAAGTTTGTTATTCAGACTCTGTGCCGTTACGTTTTCTCCGAATTTATTTTTAAGCAATGCCGCAACAGATTTATAAGTGTGACCTTTTGCTACCATGTATGAGCGTATTTCATTTCTTATATCTGCTGTGCTTTTGCTGTTGTTATTTCCCATATGTAAATTCTAATGGTCGTAAATTTATTTGTAAATAAAATTTTTTTAATGTAAATGAAAAAAGTTGCTTTATATATAAAAACATGTATAATATACATGTTTTAGCAATATAATATTTAGAAAGGGTTTTTCATGCGGAAAGTAATAGCCTTTACAATGGCTGAAGTGTTGATTACATTAGGAATTATCGGGGTTGTAGCCGCGATGACACTGCCGGGGGTGATAAGGAGGTATCGTGAAACGGTAGTAATAAATCAACTTAAAAAGGTTTATGCTGAATTGTATCAAGCAATACAGATGTCTGAAGTTAATAATGGCAGCTTTAGGGATTGGGACTATACTTTAAGTAATGCAAGATTTGCAGAGCTTTATATAATGCCTTATTTAGCGAAACCATATACTGAATGTAAATTGAAATGTTTTGCTGAAAGTACTTATCCTAAGACTCCTGCAAATAAAGACTTTACATCTGTTGGTGTAAAATATAGATATAGAGATAAACTAATTGCTATAAATGTTAATAATACTCAAACTGATTCAGTAAATGATATAAAATATGCAAGTTTTTTAATTGATATAAACGGAAATAGGGGGGAGTCTATTGTAGGAAAAGATGTTTTCATGTTTACTTTATTTAATTATACCTATAATACTGGAGGTTGGGTCCTTACCCCCTTGTGCCCTAAGGGCGAGCATTATGGCTTGTATTTAGGTAGTATTGGCGGATATTGGGGGGCATATTGTGGGACTTTAGATCAAATGTTTGATGGGGGTGCAAGAGGAGATTGTAATGTTAATGGAAATGGGACTTCGTGTGGACTTGCAATTGAGAAAAACGGGTGGAAAATTCCTGATAATTATCCTATAAAATTTTAAAAATATTTTCTTTGTATTATAATATATTTGAATATAATACGGAGAGAAAAAGATGATTAAAGACTATTTTATAAACAAAGTTGAAAATGCACTATTAGAAGCTGTTAAAAAAGGACAATTAGGGCAAATGAGTGAATACGTCAAAGGCTCATTAATTGTTGAAAAGCCTAAAAATCCTGATTTTGGTGATTTTGCAGTTAACGTTTCATCTTTAGCTCGAAGTGCTAAAATCGCTCCCCCTATGATTGCGAATGCAATTGTTGAAAATATTGAAAAAGATGATAATGAATATTCTGTGATTGGCGGTTTTATCAATTTTAAAGCAGGAAAAAATCTTTTAATAGACGTGGTAGAAGAAATTTTCAAAAAACATAAAGAATTCGGTCGTCCTGAAAATATTGAAAAAGAAAAAATAATTTTGGAATATGTATCTGCAAACCCGACAGGTCCTTTCCATATAGGTCATGGCAGATGGGCTGCGATGGGATCTGTGCTTGCTAACCTTTTGAAATTCTACGGTCATGATGTCTATCAGGAATTTTATATCAACGATGCAGGCTCTCAAATCCAAAAGCTCGGAAATTCACTTGCTATAAGAATCAGACAAGAATTAGGAGAAGATGTTGATTTCCCGACTGATGAAATCGAAAGAAAAAATTATTATCCCGGTGATTATCTGATTCCTGTAGCTAAAAAATATTTGGAAACTCACAAAGGATTGCCTGATGATGTTAAAGAATTATCTGATTTTGCTAAGTTTGAAATGGAAAATCTTCAAAAAGCACTGCTAGAAAATTTCAGAGTGCATTTTGATAATTTTTATTCAGAATTATCATTACATAAATCAGGTAAAGTAGAAGAATGTGTAAATAAATTAAAGGCAAGTGGAAAAATTTACCAAAAAGACGGAGCTGATTGGTTCAAATCATCAGACTATGGCGATGACCAAGATAGAGTTATTAAAAAAGCGGACGGCTCAAATACTTATTTGACAGCGGATATTGCCTATCACATTGATAAATTGGAACGCGGATTTGATAGAATGATTAATATATGGGGGGCAGATCACCATGGATATGTTGCCCGTGTTAAGGCATCAATTGAGGCTTTAGGGTATAATCCGGATAAATTGGAAGTCCTTTTAGGACAGTTGGTAAATCTTGTTATTAACGGTAATGAAGTCCGTATGGGCAAACGTAAAAACATGGTAACTTTAGAAGATCTCATTGATGAAGTCGGTGTTGATGCTACTCGTTTTTGGATGTCTATGAGAAATATTGATACAACTTTGGACTTTGATATTGAGCTTGCTAAGACTAATAGTGATGAAAACCCTGTATTCTATGTCCAATATGCACATGCCAGAGCTTGTTCTATTTTGAGAAATGCTGTTGAAGAAAAAAATGATACTGAATCAGGTAATATATTACAAGCTCCTTTGAGTAAAGCTGAATTAAACGACTTGAGTGAAAATTATAAAAAAGAAAATATAATTCCGACAATAGATACCGCGAGAAAACTTATTTTAAAATTAGAAGAATTTAAATCTATAATAAAAATGTCAGCTGAGACAAGACAAGTGTATACGATTTGCAGATATGTACAAGAATTGGCATCGGAATTTCATTCATTCTACAATGCCAATCGTGTTATTTCTGATGATAAAACGCTTATGATTTCTAGACTTGCACTTGTGCTTGCAGTGAAACAAGTCTTAGCTAATGCTTTTGCAATTTTAGGGGTAAGTGCTCCTGAAAGAATGTAGCGGATTATGCTAAAAATCCTTTTAGATGTTCTTCCATTGCGGATTTAGCTTTTTCATAAGTCCTTTGCGGTTTTTCATTATGCAGTGCTATAGAGCTTTTGAAGGATTTTAGTTCGCCATATTTGTTTTTGATTAGTTTTATAACTTCATCAGGAAATCTATATAGCTCAAAACGACCTCCGTTATCGAATTTTTTACTTATAAATTCCGTGCTATTTCCATTCGGGTTGATTATTTTATGAGTTTCAATTCTTGGATTTAACGGAGTTTTTGGGTATAGTTTTTCGTTAATCATTTTAAGTCCGTCTACTTTCGGTGAATTGAAAGTTACTGATTCTGAAATAAGTTTGTCAATTCCCATAATTTTTCTCCTTTTCTATTCTCAATAATGTGGGTAAATATCTATAATTGCTTTATTTCTTTTTATATCTTTACAAATCTTAACTCATCAAGGTATTTAATTATATTTTGGTAATTTTCTTCTAAGACAAGTTTTGAGCGTATTTGTTTTGCATTTTTGAATCCTGCCAAATAATAAGGGTAAAATTTTCGCATAAATTTTATACCTACGTTTTCTGTACGTAATTTAATTTCTTCATCTAGGTGTTTTATTAAAATTTCAGCACGCTTCTCGATGTCAGGAGGTGCAATTTTTTCACCGGTTTTAAGGTAATGTGAAATTCTACCGAGCAAAGTGGGATCACCTAAAGCTCCGCGTCCGATTGCAATTCCATCAGCTTTTGAGTGAGTAAGACATTCTATGGCATCTTCTATGGTA
>CASGAK010000166.1 GCA_949299435.1 uncultured bacterium | reverse complement strand
CCCCTAAAAAATAAAAACACTAATTTTGGAATTCTTTTACAAACCCTTCCATCAATTTAGCTGCATTTTCATAACCTGACTGAGCAGCAGCGACATCAAAGAATTTGTTTGCTTTCTCTACAAATTCGGGGTTTTCCATCAGAAACTTTAAATCCTTGTCTATATGACTACCCTGAAATACTAAAGAACGTCCAGTCACAGCAGATGGCATTTGAGACAAATCTTGCAATTCATTCTGTTGAAAATTTTCAGCCTGAATAATTTCCTGAGCTTGAGCAGAATTTTCTTTTTGTTGGTCAATCTTCTGAACTCCGGAAAAATTCAAATTATTGGTGTTGTTATTGATTTCTCTCATGGTTCACATCCTTTACTATCGGGGTTACACTTTTGCACAAGTAACACATGCTTATAATAATTATATACGATTTATATAATTTTGCAAATCTCACTCGCGCTTTTTTGTTCTAAAACACAAACATTATTTTTTTTGCTAGTTTTGATAAAAAAAATTACAAAAATTAATATTTCTCAAAAAAACAGCAAATTTTTATGTTATCATTTATTATAATAAATAAAAGCAGGTGTTACAAAATGAATTTTTTAAATTTATTTTCAGGTTTAAATTTAAAAGATATAATCCAAAGGCTTCCTGACGCAGTGGTTGTAATAAACTACGATGGGAGGATTCTTTGGGCAAACCGCGAAGCAGAATTTTTATTTGACATTGACACCTCATTAGAACAAGATTTCTACTTTGATGATTTTGTAAACAAAGGACTTGATATAGCAAGCCAATCAGCATCAAATCGAACCCCTATGATAGCTGGAGCAATCACTAGAGATGAAAAGGAATTTTTTATTGAGATGAACTCGACTCAATATGAAGATCAATTTTTAATCACAATACGCGATGTGACTGCAATGACAAAAGTTTTAGCCAATGCAGAAAAAACAGGTCAACTAAATAAAGATAAAAACCTAATGCTCACTAAACTATCGCATGATTTTAAATCACCATTGCAATCAATTATAGGTTTTTCTAACGCATTAATAGACGGATTAGGCGGCTCTATTTCCGAAAAGCAAGAAAAGTACGTAAAAATTATCAATAAAAATGCTAATGAATTATTGGAATTTATGGAAAAATTCTTCGAATTTTCAAAAGCCGAATCCAGTCTTGTCCACTTTGAAATGAAAACTTTCGATATAGTGAACACCATACAGGAGATAATCAAATCTAATGAAATAATCACTATACCTAAAAAACTGGAAGTTAATTTAGATTACGAAACCCTTGCCAAAAGGACAGTTACGACAGATGAAAGTGTTATAAGAACCGTTTTGCAAAACGTATTTGAAATATCCGTAAAATTAACCGAAATAGGTGCTATCAACATAAAACTATCAAATCCCGAGTTAGATACAATAATAAAACGCGGGATTAGCATAATAGATAATGCACAAAGTTCCTCATACATTTTAATATCAATAAAAGACACAGGCGTTGGACTGAAAGAAACTGAAATGTATGGAATTTTTGAGCCTTACACACAATTGGAAAAAACAAACAAGAAAAACTTTATAAGAACACTAAGTCTTGGAACAGCAAAAACATTGCTTAACAGACTAAACGGGACAGTATGGGTGGAATCTGAAATTATGAAAGGGACCACATTCAATATAATTTTACCGATTGAAAAAGGAATAATTTTAGAAGATGAGTAGCGTAACATTAAAGAATATTTGCAAAAAATACGACAGCAAAGTCGTAATAGATAATATTGACTTAGAAATTAAAGACAAAGAATTTATTGTACTTGTCGGAGCTTCAGGCTGCGGAAAATCAACTATTTTGAGAATGATAGCGGGCTTAGAGGAGATATCCGGCGGTGAAATCCTAATCGGCGATAAAAAAGTCAACGATATTCCCCCTAAAGACCGCGATATTGCATTTGTATTTCAAAGTTACGCACTATACCCTCATATGACAGTGCGAGAAAATATCGCATTCGGACTTAAAATGAGAAAAGTTGCAAAATCAGAAATAGAAAAAAAAGTAAAAGAGGCTGCTGAAATCCTTAATTTGACAGAATATCTTGACAGAAAGCCCAAACAACTCTCTGGCGGACAAAGACAAAGAGTGGCACTGGGACGTGCTATTGTAAGAAATCCGAAAGTATTTTTAATGGACGAGCCTCTATCAAATTTAGACGCAAAACTAAGAGTGCAAATGCGTGCTGAGATTAAAAAATTACATGAAAAATTGCAGACGACATTTATCTATGTAACCCATGATCAAACAGAGGCATTGACAATGGGTGACAGAATTGTAGTCTTGGACAAAGGCATAATTCAGCAAGTCGCAGCCCCTGAAGAAATCTACAACAATCCCGCAAACACATTCGTAGCTGGATTTGTCGGATCTCCTCAAATGAACTTTATTAACGCTGAAGTAGAAAATAATTCGATTAAATTCGGTGATACAACTTTTTATTTAAACAATTTACCTGACTGCAAAAAAATCACCTTAGGAATAAGACCGGAAAAAATGGTGTGCAACGGTGAAATTAAACTGAAAGCAAAAGTTGATATGTATGAGCTTTTGGGAAGTGAAAAAATTGTATACTTCAATATTCAAGATTCAAAGTGCAGTGCAAAACTTCCACCTGATTATGAAATAGGCGAATACATTGATTTAAGCATCAGCCCGCAAGATATCTACCTGTTTGACTTTGAATCCGGCAAAAGGATTTAACTTATTTAGGTAAATTTTTAAAATAATCCTTATCACTTAATGCTTTATAAGTGCACCCTGCACCGTTCATATTATTTGTTGAAGCAAATGAACAATAAGAATTTTCTTCATTATAAACAGTTCCTTTTACCCCCATAGGCAGAAGATTCCCTTTTTCATCAATCTGAAACATAAACAAATCTTGACCTAATCTGTTTGGACTTTTGAGATATCCGTTTACATCTACTGATATAAATAATCGTTCACCACCATTATTTTCAATTAAAATAAGACTACCGTCGACCAAGACAAATTGACCATCATCAAAATAAGCCATACCAATTGTATTCGAACTTCCATTAAAATTTTTATAAATTTTTGGATTTTTAGAGGTATCAGAATAATTTGTTGGAATACAGGCTTTATATAATGTATCTTGAGAATTTTCAGCACCCCAAGCACAATCTCTGGCAACTTTCATATATTTAATTAAAATAGGTTTCAATTCATGTCTACCGACATTTTCCGGTAGAAGCCTTTCACCTGTTTCAGCCTGATACATATTTAATGCCTGAGCAATTAATGAATAACTACGCTTTAAGCCGATTTCCAACTCTTTATAGCGAGCATTGCTAATTAGCGTCGGCAATGTCATCGCTGCAACAACACCGATTATCCCCAAAGTTATCAGTACCTCAGCAAGCGTAAATCCCAATTTTATCCTCATAAAATCCTCCAACTGATTATTACATTTTGTAAGATATCATCTTACATATTTACTTATATTATTGTTGCAAAATTGATTTATGTCAAGACTTGATGATTTAGGCAAAAATATAAAATTTTACAGAAAAGCAAAAAAGCTATCTCAAAATGAATTGGCAGAAATTGTAGATCTTTCAAGAGAGCACTTGGCGTGCATTGAAACGGGAAAAGAATATATCAGTTTAAGAAAGCTGTTTAAAATAGCCGATACACTTGAGATTTCAATAAAAAAACTTATGGATTTCGATTAATTTTCTTTTCTGTTATCTTTTTCATTACAATTTTCCACCCAAATAACCGTCATATTAACCGGAGTTATAAATGGATTAGACATAGAAAACGTTCTGGCACTTTTGCGTGTCAGCTTATCGTAGTATGCAATTTTTTCAGATAATTTTTTTGTGTAGTTAAACAGATTCATATAATTATTCCTACTATTACATACTTGTATTATGCGAGTTTTATCAGGTTATATAATCCCTATAAAGTTTAATTTTTATACATCAATATAATTCATTCGGCTAATCCCGGGTATCAATTGTATAAATTAAAGAAATTGTTTAGCATTTCAAAATAAAAAGGAGGAGATATGAATACAGAAAAACTAAAAGGGACTAAAACAGAGCAGAATTTAATCAATTCATTTGCAGGAGAATCCCAAGCAAGAAACAGATACACATTTTTTGCAAAACAAGCAAAAAAAGAAGGCTTTGAACAGATTGCTGAAATATTTTTAATGACAGCTGAAAACGAGAAAGAACACGCTAAATTATTTTACGAGCACATCAGCAACACAGCAGGTACAGTAACTGGCACATACCCTTTTGAAATGGGAACGACAGAAGAAAATTTAAAAAGTGCAATAGCAGGTGAAAATGAAGAATGGTCAAAACTATATTTAGAAGCGGAAGAAATAGCTACTGCTGAGGGTTTTGATGAAATTGCAAACACATTCAAATATGTAAGACGCTGCGAAGAACATCATGAAAAAAGGTATAAAAAACTTTTAGAAAACATAATAAATAATACAGTCTTCCAAAAAGACAGTGAAACAGATTGGGTCTGCAGAAAATGTGCCTACATACACACAGGTACCAAAGCACCTGAAAAGTGTCCTAATTGCCATCATCCACGTGCATACTTTGAAGTTTTATGTGAAAAATATTAATTGTAAAAAACTGGTAAAAACGGCATGTTTGTCATATAATACAAAACAGGGATATGGGAATTAAATTAAAAATATACATAAGTTTCTTAACTGTTTTAGTATTATACACAGGATATTACTTCGGCATTCCTGCCGTTTTAAACCGTTCTGAAAATATTGAATTTTTAAATAGTTATATAAAAAAAGAATACGGATTTAATACTCAAATCACGAACCCAAAAATCAAAATGGGATATTTACCCTCAATTTGGATAAAAGCTGATGAATTTGATATATTAAACAACGACAATAGTAAAGCACTCAGTTTTAAAGGGATAAATGCTCGAATAAAATTACTCCCCCTGCTATTCAACAAAGCTGAAATAAGCCATTTTAGTTCTGATTTTTTATTTGTAAACTTAGTATTTGATAAAAATTCACAACTGAAACTTGGACAATACCCTCTTATCGGTCTTGCAAAACCTAAAATTAACATATCAAAAGCTGTTGTAGAGTTAGATAATTATAAAATTGAATTAAATGATGAAACGGTAAATAAAGATATCATACTGGACGGTAAAGATTTTATACTATATGATTTCACAAACAATAAACATATTAAATTCAGAACAAACAGCAATTTGTATGTAGGTAAAAAAGTTTCAAAAATAAATGCTGATGTAGATGTTAAATTACCTCTTGAAAAAATAACCGAAGATAAACTGCATATAAGCGGTAAAATTACGGACCTTAATTTAGCTGACTTTTCAAGCTATGCAAAATACCTATCCAAAAACAAAATAGAAAAGCTGTCCGGACTTATAAATTTAAATATCTCAACGGCTACAGGTATTGATAATCAAAAACAATTAAAAGGTGATATCGAAATAGACGATTTTGGAGTTATGCAAAAAGATATTTCATCATCTATATATTGCAAAAACAAAATTAAGATTAATACCAATCTAAGTTTTATAAAAAACGGAATAGAAATTAACGAACTATTTGTAAAATCAAAAGGCATTGATACATTTCTTTCAGGAAAAATAGAACGAATAAATTCCAAAAAACCGATTGCAGACTTAAAACTGGCAATAAACAAATCAAGAATAGAAGATTTTCTGCCGCTTATCCCCGGAGAAAAAGATCTAATTCCAGAATTTAATCTATATTTACTAAAAAAATACAAATACTACGGCGATATAATCGGGAATTTAGAAATAAAAGGGAATTTACCCGAGCCATCAGTCACAGGGAATATTTTATCAACCGAGGGCTATTTGATAACACCTTTGCCGAATAATACGCCAAAAGCTACAATTAAATTAGCTTTTAAAGGCGACAGTACCGATTTAGATGCAACAGTTCCCGCAAGTTCAACACAAACAGTCTATGTAAAAGGAAATATTAAATTATACAAATCAAAAACCGCAGATCTTACAATAAAAAGTACAAATAGTGTAGATTTAAAAACTGCCCAAAATGTTTTAAATCCGTTACATGAAATATTAAAATTTGACCTTGGTCCTGTGCCTATTATGGATATAAAAGGTAAAGGCAACATAGATCTTCATGTAGTGGGGAATATGAAAGATCCTCATGCCTGGGGTGTTTTTAATTTTTTTGAAACCTCAGCATCATTTCTTGACATACATAATATGGAGCTAAAAAACGGGCAAGGCTCTTTAAAATTTGATGACCAGAATACTGAATTTAAAACAGATACAGCAACACTTAATTCAAAACCGGTATCCGTAAACGGAACTTGCACATTACTGGGAGTTTTGAATTTTAAAGTAGCAGGATTAAACCAAAAGACATCTGATTTATTAAAAATAGTGCAGACATCACCTATGTTGAAAGATATTCAAAACCTAATCAAGCCGATAAAATCAGCAGACGGATTAATGAATATTGAACTTAATCTGACAGGGCAAGTAAAAGATGTATATGATGTCGTATTTAACAAAAATATATTTGCAGACGGCAAACTTGAATTAAATAATAACACAGTTGCAATAGAAAATGTCCCTCTGAAGTTAAAAAAACTTTCAGGATATGTTAACTTTAAAAATTTAGATGCCGACTTTACACTTAACTCAAATCTATCTGACTCTAAAATAAGCACCAGCGGAAAAATTAAAGATATGATATTGAATGCAAACGTCATATCCGACAAATTTACGCTGGGTGACGGAATACAAATGGTATTTGCTGAAAACAAAAAAATACCGTTTCAAAAAGACCTATCCACTATCAGTACAAGTTTTATAGCACATTACAAGGGGAAACTTGATAAAATAGATTACAATGCACTGTCGGTAAAAGGGAGAATTTATAAAAACAGAGGAAGTAAAAGTATAATTATCACCGATGGCGGAACTTTTGAATTAAATAACTCCCACTTAAAAATATCCCCTCTAAAAGGAACTTTTAATAATAACTCTTATATTCTTACAGCAGATATCTCAAACATTATGAGTAACAAACAGGATATAAACGGCTATTTTTCAATGTCAAATATCAATTTGTCAAACCTTGAGCATATAAAAACACTTGATATATTCCCTTCAAATTTCAACCCGAATGATATTGAAAATATGCAAGGGATAATTGACCTAAGTGCAAGAATGCGACATAATAACCTCTCACTTTTCACAAAATTGGATAATACAGAATTTACTTACGTACCTAAACATATGAAAGTAAAATTCAACAGCGGTAATATTTTAATCCGCAATAACACACTTTCATTAAACAAAATAAATGCTTATTTTGGAGAAATGCCAATCTTTGTAGACGGGAAAGTTTACGATTTTATTAAAAATCCTGATTTAAGCCTATATGTAAATGCAAAACCAACACAAGAATTTTTTGATCAATTTTTCAATAACAAAGCTGTATATCCTATAAAAATTAAAGGTGACGTAATTGTATCTTCCAAACTAAGCGGCACAAAAGAAAAGATTTCCTCAAAAACAGAAATGAAAATAGCAGAAAATTCAAATCTGTATTATATGGGAGCAACAATAGGCGACAAAACCAATCCTGTAAAACTATATCTTGATAACATCTACACACCTGAATGGGTAAAAATAAACGATTTCAAATATGACAAAATTATATCTTCACAAAATAACAAAGACTTTATTAACACCCAATTAATTTCGAGCGGAGTAGTAGAATTTTTACCTAACAATAATCTTGCATTCAAAAACTTCAAGGTAAAAACGGAAAATCCTACAGACGCAAAAATATTTAACATAATTTTCCGCAAACCATTCATGAAACAAGGTATATTTACATCTGATTTGGTAATAAACGGAACTTCATTAAGACCGAAAATTTTAGGAAAATTTGAAATAACAAGTATAGATATCCCGTTTTTCGATTCTACAATAAACGACGTGAGCTTGGACTTCAAACCCGATAAAATCAATATAGAATCGAAAGGAGTTGTATTAACAAACAGAGTCAATCTCTCAGCAATAGTTAAAAACGACCTTGTACCTCCTATTAAAATAGAATCCCTAAAACTAAAACTTAACGATTTGAACATAAATAAAATTACAGATGCTATACGAGATTATGAATCCGATTTGTACAGAAACAAAACAGCCTCTGCACAGTCTGATATGTTTGATCTATCACAGATTGTAATTCAAAATGCACAAATAGCAGCAGATACAATAAAAGTTAAAAACATAAGTGCAGAAGATTTTATATCAAATTTAAGTTTGAATGAAAAAATGCAACTCAATATAAAAGATTTTAAATTCAAACTGGCAGAGGGAATAGTCGACGGGAATTTGCAATATGACTTTATAACAAACAAAATACGCACAACAGTAAATATGAAAGACTCTAACGCACAAATAATGACTGAAGCATTATTTGATTTGCGTAACCAAATCTACGGCTCAATAACGGGAAATATAAATCTGAGTTGTGATGCCAAAAGTCAGACGACATGTACAGACACCTTATCAGGAGAAGGATATTTCATTGTCGCAGAAGGTAAAATGCCAAAACTCGGCTCTTTGGAATATCTGCTAAAAGCAGGAAACCTTCTAAAAGGAGGCATTACAGGACTTTCAATAAACAGTATTATTGACTTAATTACACCTCTAAAAACAGGTGAATTTGACAGTATCAGTGGGAACATAAACATAGAAAACGGCATAGCTCAAAATATTAATATATATTCGAACGGAAAAGATTTAAATATGTATTTAAACGGTACATATAACTTTTCTAACTCAATGGCTGATATGAATGTCTATGGAACCCTTTCAAATAATATTACAAATGTATTCGGAAAAGTTAAAAATGTATCATTAAATACCCTTTTAAATACAATTCCTTGGATCAATAAAAACGAATTAGATCCTGAAACTATGGCAGAAATAAATAAAATTCCAAATTACGGGACTCAAAACATCTATAGGATATTCAATGCAGAAATTTTCGGTGATATTAACGGCGAAAATTATGTAAGAAGTTTCAAATGGATTAAATAAACACACCCGAGCACTAATTCACTATTATATTGATAAAAAAAAATGTTTAAAATTTATTTTTTTATCTCGTCAGGCACAGGATCATATCCGCCCTCATTAAAAGGGTGGCATCGGCAAATTCTTTTAATCCCTAACCAAGAGCCTTTTAATACACCGAATTTTTCAATAGCCTGACGAGTGTATTCAGAACAAGTCGGATAAAACCTGCAAGATGCAGGTGTATTCTTGGAAATCTTTTGATAAATTTTTATAAGAAACAACAAAACCGCTTTCATTACAGTTATCTTTCATCTAACCTTTTCACACAAATAATCCTTAAAGGCAATTTTTTTAAATCATTTTTATTTGCCGAATTAATATTGGAATAGTAAATAGAACGGGAGCCATCATTGCTTATTAAATATGGAATATCTGTTTTAAATACATGCCAAAATAAAGATAATTCCTCGTTAAATCCTAAATGCATACCATATTCGCGGCATTTACACTCCAAAGGTTCTAAAAGTAAATCATAATATCCGCTATAATAACTTTTAGTTATTAATTGCACCTTGGCTCTTTTGTATAACTCTTCAAAATTATAAGGCAATTTAATTTCCAAATAACATAAATTTTTATCTTCAGCTGATATTTTACAAGGCACTTTAGTTCTTTTAAGACTATTTGGACAAACTAATTGAGGCAATTCAGGAAAGGATTCTTTTCTGATATTTTTTGCACCTGCAGGACCTATTCTTTTTACACATATTGCATTATTATTATACCCTATTCTTCTTATCATTTTATATTTATATACTTTGGAATTCCTAGATGTACTTATTCTTAATAAAGGAACTCCTATACAATTATCACTGGGATTTTCATTTTTATAAAACTTTGTTTCACAAGCAATAAACTCAGTAGTTTCCGAAGGTGCCAGCAATGTTTCATAATTTTTTTCTAAAATTCCGATTTCCTCAACTGTAGGTAATCTCATACCAATAGAATCGCAATCATCTATAAGTTTTTTATGGTAGTTATCTCTAATACGGTCCAGACCATAGCTATTGTTTACAAATTTATCCGATTGAGGAAGTTTAACGACACACAAATCCCCAAACAATTTACCGTTTTTACAATCATCTGTCCAATTGGGAGATTCCTGGCAAGGTAAGTATGTTTTTAAATTTTTTTCTTGTGCAAAAGCCTCATCTGTATAATACTTACCGTTTAATGAGCATTTAACATTTTCAATATTCCAATTAAATTCTGACTTTAAAGTAGGTAACCCCTCCATACTTTGTTTATCGTCTGTATCTGTATAATATTGCTCTTTTTCAGTTTCCCTTAACTCCTCGAGGTTTTCCTGAAAACCTTCATCTGAAGATATTTCCTCAACAGTATCTGTAGATTGTACAACCTTTTCTTTTTTCAGAGTTTTGTCCGAATCAACTTTGTTATACTTACTGGAAATATCCCTTATATTATTCGAAAACAGATTAATAATAATGAAAAATACAAACAACAGAGCTAATATCCATAAAAAATATCTTAATTCTTTCATTATAAAATCCTCTTACATAGCATAGCTTTCGCCAAT
>CASGAK010000165.1 GCA_949299435.1 uncultured bacterium | reverse complement strand
TCTTTCAAAAGAGCTTTAAAGCCTGCTTTTGCGGAATTTGTAGTTTCTATAACTTCTTCATGGGACAGTTTTTGAGCACCTTTTACACCGGCAGCGGCATTTGAAATACAGCTAATGCCCAAAACTTTTATTCCGCAGTAATTTGCAACGATTGCCTCAGGTACAGTGGACATACCAACAGCATCAGCACCTAAAATTCTTGCCATTCTAATTTCTGCCGGGGTTTCATAACTCGGGCCTGACGATGCAAAATATACACCATGCTGAGGCTTGATTCCAAGTTTTTTAGCACATTCATCAGCAATTTTTATTAAATCTTTTTTATAAATTTCACTCATATCCGGGAATCTTTCGCCGAATTGAGAATCATTTAGCCCGATAAGCGGGTTTGAGCCCATGTAATTTATATGATCTGTTATAAACATTAAATCTGAAGGTTTGAAATTCTCATTTACGGCACCTGCAGCATTTGTTAAAATAAGAGTTTTCACACCCAATTTCTTCATAACCTTTATCGGGTATGTAATTTCCTGCATGGAATGCCCTTCGTAAAAATGGTTTCTTCCTTGCATCATTACAACTTTTTTACCTGCAATTTCAGCAAAAACAAGTCTTCCTTTGTGACCTTGCACGGTTGACTTTATAAAATTCGGGATTTCATTATAAGATACAGCAACATCACAATGTTCATCAGCAAATTCACCAAGACCTGATCCCAAAACAATACCTATTTCAGGCTGAAAATTGTTAGTTTTTTCTTTTATATATTTTAATGTATCTTCCATGTAAACTCCCTAATCTAAATAGTTTTCAAAAAATATGCACAAAAGCATAAAAACTCTTGTGCATATAAAAATTCTTTTTACTAACCTACCAATCTGTTATCGTCAGCTTCGGAGGCTTTTACCATAATAGCATGCTCTACAGGGTTTTCTTTTGAATAACCGCTGTCATAATTTTCTTCAAATCCGAAATCATCATGAGCTTTTTTTGCTTGATTTTCATCTACAAGTTTTTTAGCTAATTCTGCTATTTCATATACTAATTGATATCTGTTATCGGTATTTTCGTTTAAATCCCATGCTACTTTTATTATCTGTTCCATATGTAAACCTCACAACTTGAATAATACCTATACTATAATACAAAAAATTTTTTGGCAAGTGGCAAAAATCATGTGTTTATGTATAATTAGAGTTATGGTAAAGGATTTTAAACTGCATTTTTACGCATGGATAGAGTTTTTTATATGGCTCATCATTCTGTGTTTAGTAATTGGCGGAATAAGGATTTACAATTACAAAAAAAATAAAGAATTAAAAACTTACCAAATTTTCATGCCAGATGTCGACGGTATGATTGTAGGCTCACCTGTCAAATTTATGGGAGTACAGGTCGGGCATATTAATAAAATTAACATTGTCAACAACACTGTATATGTAAAGTTTGTCATAACCGAAAAAGATGTAACAATTCCACAAGGTGCAATTGCGACAGTCGAATTTAACGGACTAGGCGGCTCAAAGTCACTGGAAATTACACAACCGACGCAAGAGACACTTGATTCTAAGCAGTTTATTGTAATTAATCAACCCAAAAGGCTTAATGCTTCAATATCATTGTTAAATGAAATGTTTGACAAACTGGGTGCCATAGGTACAAGAAGTGCATATTTTATGAACCAATTTGAAAATGAAACTCAAAATAAAAAACCGATTAACCCCGCAATTATAGCAAATGAAATTGACAAAGTTAATAATGTTCTTGATAGAATGGAAAAAAATAATAAAGACTTTAAAAACAGAATAAAGGAGTGGAAAAGATGAATTTAGAGAATGTACGTGTAATTTCAAATCCGGTTGTTCTTTTAAATCTATGTACAATGCGAGATAAAAAAACAGACAGTCAAGGTGTAAGAATTGCAACAAGAAAAATTACAAGAAGTCTTTTATATGAAGCTTCTCAAAATCTTCCCCTTGTAGAAAGAGAAATTACAACACCGATTACAACATTTAAAGCTAAGACAATAGACCCTGATATCAATATCATAATTTCACCGATTTTGAGAGCAGGGCTTATTTTTACAGATGAAGCGATTGATATACTGCCTCAAGCCTGCATAAGACATATAGGAATGTATCGTGATGAAAAAACGTTAAAACCGATTTGGTATTACAACAAAGTTCCTATGGAAGCTCCAAATCCAGAGAAATTTTATATTTACATAACCGATCCTATGCTTGCTACAGGAAATTCTCTTTTAGAAGCTATCAAATTATATGCAGATAAGGGTATTCCTATCAAAAATATCAAATGTATATGTATTATAGCTGCCCCACAGGGAATTGAAAATATTCAAAAACACTATCCTGATATCGAAATCATTACAGCGGCGGTCGATGAAACTCTTAATGAAAAAGGCTACATCGTACCAGGTATGGGAGATGCAGGAGATAGAATTTTCAACACATAGCGAGTTTGTAAACAAATATTAAATTTTATAACGGTATTTTTTAAAGTTCAATATAAAAATGCCGTTATTTTTTTTGTGTAGAAAACAAAGGTTATAAAATGGCTGATTTTGATTACAATTTTTATATGAAACCTCTTGAGTTTAGCGAGGTTATACAAAAATTACCAGAAAAAACCGATAAAGCGGGATTTGTCGCTCAATATCCTCTAGATAATGGTAAAGGTTGGGGAAGTATCACAACGAAATTTTTAATTGATAAAAAAGATTTTATAAAAAACAATCCTCAATTAAAAAAATACTTTGACAATCCTAAACTCTCAATCCCCGCAGGTACAAAGTTTAACGTCCCTGGGCACAGGGCTAAAAAAGGTGATACCGCATATTCTATAGCAAATAAATACGGCATGACCGTTAAAGAGTTTTTGGAGCTTAACAAAATAGATAATAAAACAGCCAAAATTATGAACGGTCAAGTATATTATGTATACGCAAAACCCTCTGAAGAATTTAGGAAAAAAATAACAAAATCACTTGAAAAGCCACTTGATGTAAAACCGCCTATAGCTATAAAAGATGAACCTAAAGTTGAAATTTCATCTTCAGCTAAAAAAGAGATAAAAGTTCCCTATAAAGCACCAATTATTCCAATAAATTTGGATAAAACTACTCTTGCTTCAATTTCGAACAAATACGACGTATGCAAAGCAACCGGTATAAGTTCTGATTTTATAGATAAATTAACGGAATTTGAAGGTAAAAAACGAGAACTTTCAGCAGATGCTATTCAAAGACCGGTTATTGGTATAGGACATGATCTATCTTGCAGACCAAAATCAGAACTTAAAAAATATAAAGCTATGAAAGCTAAAGGACGAAAATTATCTGATAAAGAAATTTACCAACTTTTAGCAAAAGATATTGTAGAAGCACAAAACGGACTTATAAAAATTTTTGGTGAAAATTATTTTAAGTTAACGCAAAAACAAAAAGAAGCATTAATTGATTTAGCTTTTAATATAGGTAACGGAGCACTTGCAAAAAGCAAAAATCTTATAAAATACGTAAACGAAGCCTGCAATCAAAAAACTAAAAACCCTAAAAAATCAGCAGCATATTTTTATAAAGCAGCAATGGAATTTGATCATCGCTCTGCCGGCGGACAAATACAAGCAGGATTATGTAAAAGAAGAATTAACAATATAATAATTTTTACAGGTCAAAAGCCGTCACAGATGCCACAAAAAGTTTTGAGAAAACTTTATGAAAATTATACAAAAGGAATATATGCTTCAAAAAACAAAACAGAATTTTTCAGAACAACAAATGAGCTTATGGGCTGTAAACTTGTAAAAAATTCAAAAGGTAATATTGAAGTAATTCCTATACAAAAACCGACACTTTTAGTTGCAAATAATCAGCAAAAAGCAACCGATGTAAGGCTGAAAACAACCTAAAGCACAACTATTTCACCGACTGTTTCCCCATGCAACGTCTTAATTAAAAAATCAAACGGGATATCTGCCCAATGAAGATTTTTTAAAGACTTTATAACAACAGCCTCACGAGTTTTCATATCACAGTCGCTGATTTTTACAATGAAAGCTTCTTTTTTCTCCAAATTCACAACGACACAAAGTCCGCCTGCACCAACTTTCGCAATTATATTTTTGGAATTTTCAATAATTTTTGTATCAAGTCTTCCCTCTCCGCCTATGATATAAGGGTGATTTAAAAAAGCATTTGTTATTTTTTGATATCGGGGATTTGTAAAAACATTCAAATATCCCCACAAAATATTTTCCAAAGGCATAGACATTACAGGCAGCCCGCAGCCATCTTTGGTCATCGGAAAACGATGTTTCAATCGGCACAATTCGGTCACTTTTTCCTTAATTTTTATCTGAAGCGGGTGCTCTGGATTATCGTAGGATTCTAAATCCCAACTGTTCATTTGGCATAATCCAAGCATCATAATATGTTTTCCTGCACAATTGTTTTGAAGAAGAGTTTCCTTTTCACCACTCAAAAGCATTCTTTCACATTCTGATTTAGACAAAGGCTTATGCAAGCCGCATTTTAAAAAATTTTCATCTAACCCGATTTTATTTAAAAGTATTTTTTCTATTTCAGTATGAACACTTTCACCCGTATGAGAAGCACAGCAAATCGCTATTTCCTCCTCTGACATATCATATTTGATATCCATTCCGTAATCAATCAAAAGAGCAGCCTGCAATGGCTTTTCACAAGACCTCAGATAAAATGGATAATGTCCTGTCTCACCTGTACTTTCTATAACTCTTTCACTGTCAGCTAATATTCTGAACCCCCAGTGCTCTTCCTCTACAAGTGTACCGCGTAAATGTTTTACTAAAATTTCAGGTCTTGGATTAAACATTTTTTTTCACCAATTGTAATAGTTGTACAAGTTTTTCTTTCAATTTTTTATTTTCAGCTTTTAAAGCCTCAATTTCAGCTGAGTATTTTTCATCTGTATTTTGGAAAGTACGCTCAGCATCAGGTACTAAATTGTAGTCCAATATAAACCTTTTTTTAGCTTCTTCTTGGAGCAGAAAAATAATTTTATTTTCCTCAGCATTCACAAGCCCCATAGAATCTAAAATTTCTAAATACTTAACGTTTTTACCATTCTCTTTTTCAATTCTATTCTGCTCATCTAGAGCCATTTGAAGCTGGTCAAGTGTAAGCAGTTTATTATTTAAAAAGTATTCACCCGTTTTAAATTTTCCCGAAATAAAACCTGCCATAGCATACACTTCATCTGAAAAAGGTAATTCCAAATAATCCTGCTCTACACAGAACATAAAATATTTTGCAGCTTCTTCCATTGTCAATAGCATATTCAAAGAAATTTCCAAAATAGAATAATCATTTTTACACAAACTCAAAAAGTTATAAATATTTGAATCAAGTCCGTTTTTACGTTCTTCAATTTCAGTCCTGCCTTTATAGGTCAATATAGGAATATAAAGTGAAAACATATCTTGAGACGGTGTTTCTAAAAAACTTGCACAATTATATTTTGAGATATTCTCTTTGAGTTTTACATAAAAAGCCTGTTTTACCCAAAGCGGAAGCTCCATAAATTTTGCAAGATATAATTTAAAAACATTCTTTTTCAATTGCCATTCCCTCATTCATAAACATTTTCAGACCTAAAAATAATACCATATAAATACTTGTTTTTCTATGGTGTTAAAATATTTAAACCTGATTATAATTATATATCAAGTAATACATACAGTTAAAGATTCCCTTTTCTTCCTATTGATTTAGTTTTGAAATGATTGTAAAATAGATTTATTGGATAGGAGACATAGTTATGGAAAATGAAAACAAATCATTGTTAGTGAAAAAAACAATCATTTTAATCCTGACATTAATAGGGTTTATAACAACAATTAAACTGGCAATCATATATTACAATGCAAATTTTAATCCTTATGCATTGCCGAGTTTTTGCTCAGTAAGTGATTTTATAGATTGTGACGGGGTAGCCAAAACCACCGAATCGCAGTTTTTCGGGGTACCTCTTGCGTATTGGGGATTATTTTTATACTCATTTATCATAATGCTTTTATTTGCACCCAAACTAAAAGAATATAAATTACTCAGATTTTTAGAGGTATTCAAAAACCCTCTTGATTACATAGCATCACTGGGAATCATTTCCTTTATAATAAGTATGAGTTTGCTATTTATAAGTTTATTTGAAATCAATAAACTATGTGTATTATGTGCCTGCACATATGCAATAAACTTACTAATAGCTCTCGTGGCTGCAGATTATAAAAACGGACATTTTATAAATGCATTTAAACAAAGTGTAAAAGATTTTTTTGAAGCAATAAAAATTAAAAAATATTTAATAGCATTTATTATAGTAGCAGCTTTAGCAGCAGGATTTTTGACTTACACAACAAAATCTTTTATATTCACTCCGCAGTTGAAAAACCAAAGTGTATTTGCTGAATTTATAAGGACAAAGCATAATAAATATGCAGTAAAAGGAAATACACTTGGAGAGGAGAATGCAAAGGTTGTATTATATGCCTATACGGATTACAGATGTCCTATTTGCTGTGCTTATAACATAATGATACACAAACTGGCAAAAGAATTAAAAAATGTAAAAGTCGTACATAAAAACTTACCTCTTGATACAGAATGCAATAAATATTTACAACAACCTTTCCACATCGGCTCCTGCACAATGGCAAGATATGCAATAGCAGCAGAACGTCAAGGAAAGTTTTGGGATATAAACTCAATTTTCTTCGAAAAACAACCTAACAATGAAGAAGAAATCTTGGAAATTGCAAGAAAATTAAATTTAGACACAGACAGACTTCAAAAAGACGCTAACAGCGAAGAAATAAGCAAGCAAGTAGAAACAGATATCGAACTTGCGACCGCGAAGGGGGTAAACGGTACTCCGACAAGTGAAATTAACGGCAAATTGTATGTAGGAATTAGACCCTATGAAGAATTTAAAAAACTACTCATTGAAGCAGGAGCCGAAGAAAGATAATACTCCAATTCTTCTTCATGCCTGCTGTGCAATATGTTCCTCATATCCCGTATCTTATCTAAAAGATGCGGGATATAAGGTTATAGTATATTTTTATAATCCTAATATCTACCCTGAAACTGAATATCAAAAACGATTGGAAGCTCAGCAGATACTATGCTCGCATTTTGGAGTGGAATTGATTGAAGAAAAATACAACCAAGAGGATTTTTTTAACTTTGTAAAAGGATATGAAAACGAGCCTGAAAAAGGACTACGCTGTGATAAATGTTTTTATCTCAGACTTCAAAAAACGGCACAAAAAGCAAAAGAGCTTGGCATAAAAGATTTTACAACTTCAATAGTCATAAGCCCGCATAAAAATTTTCAAAAACTTTCATCTATAGGACTTGAAATAGCACAAAATGAAAATTTAAATTTTTTGGCAATTGATTTCAAGAAAAAAGACGGATTTTTAAAGACCAATAAAATAGCAAATTCTCTTTCATTATATCGTCAAAATTACTGTGGCTGTAAATTTAGTATAAGATAATCAAAACTAAAAATTTATTCATGCTATAATGTTTTTGCATAAAAGATTAGGGAGAGAATAAAAGGTGCATGAAATTTTAGTTAAAATCAACGATATATTTCAAAGTTTAGGAGTACAAGGGCTTGCACTAAACTCTTTTATAGAGAGCTTTTTCCTGGTACCTCCGCCTGATATTTTGTTAATTTCAATGGACTTGGCAAAGCCTGAAAAGTCAATTTATTATGCAACAATCTGCACAATTGCTTCAGCCTTAGGTGGAGCTGTGGGATATTTAATAGGTTTTTGGGGCGGACGTCCGGTATTTAACTTCCTTTTCCGCAATAAACATGAACAATTTGAGCAAGTAGAAAAATTATATGGTCAATATGGCTCTTTTGCTGTATTTTTCTCAGCATTCACCCCAATCCCATATAAAATTTTTACAATAGCAAGCGGTATTTTAAATATGAACTTTTGGAAATTCATGCTCGCAAGTTTTCTTGGCAGAGGGCTGAGATTTTTCTTGGTAAGTATTGTACTTATGCTGTTTGGTGAAACAATTAAACATTACATAGAATGGGTTATTCTAGGAGTAACTGTTCTAATTATACTTTTCTTTGTCGTGCTTTATAAAAAGCGTCATATGTTTAAAAATAATAACAATTAATTTCATATATTTATATTAGTGTATATTTTGGGAAAAAGATATATAATAAAATAAATCAATAAATTGATTTAGTATAAAAAATCATTAAAATTAAGAAAAAGGATGATGAATATGAATAAGAAATTAGCTTTATTATTATCAGCAGTAATGGTTTTCGGAGCTGCAATTCCTTCATTTGCGGCTTCATCAGGAAAACCTTATGCAGTAATTAATCAATCAACAATTCCCTCTTCAGAAGTGGAAGAACCACCTGTATCTATAAGTACAATTGAGTATAACCCCAAATTATACCCTAATCCAAATTTAAATCATGCTGTAAGCAGTTATAAAAATGGCAACTATACAGGTGCCGCTCAAGAACTTTTTTCATATTTGAAAAAATATCCTGAAGATCCCAAAGCCCTATATTATTTAGCAATGACTTTGGCAAATCTTGGGGATTCCGATGCTGCAATAGCACTGTATGAGCAGATAATTACGCTTAACCCTGGAGAAGCTTTTGTAGTTTCAGCAGCAAAAGGTCGTGACTGTCTTATCGGTGGACCTTTATGTGTAGAATCAGCATTAATGGAAGATGTTGAGCCTGATCCTCTAGATGAATTCATTAATGCACCTTATGATGACGGATTCTCTCCTGAACTAAAAGAACAAATGAAACTCAAAGAACTTGAAAATATTCAAGATAACATAAATAGAAAACCTCAATTAGAGAAAAAAGATGTACAACAAATTAAAGATTTTGACGAGCAACACTCTGGTGAAATACTTACTGATAACAAAATAGCTATGGCTGAAGGTGATGTGTCAAATGAAGATATAGTATCAGCGATCAACACCCTTAGAAAAGCTGGAATGACCGTATCAATTCAACCAACAGCCCAAACTACCTATCAAAATCCGCAAATGGCTGAGATGAGTATGATGCTTGGCAATTATCAAAATTCAAACAACGATCCTATGGCTCAAATGATGCCTTATATGCTGCAGGCTGGAACTAAAGAGGGTGCACAAAATATAAACCCACAAGTAATTCAAGCTATGATGATGAACTCTATGATGAGTAATTTTGATTTTAATACTTCTGATAATAACTAACTATGTTATACAATTATAATAAAGCTAAAAATAAACTATTGACATTCGCCCTCGACGACGAATGTCAAAGTTTTTTTGAAAAGAATAACTGCATTTTGGAACTTGCATACTGTAAATTAATAAAAAATTTACTCACAGAATCCGAAATTTTATTTAAACAAATAGAAAACACTGACCCTAGAGCTAAATGGGGCAAAAAATTGACGGGCATTCTGCTCGAAAAACCAACTCCATACCCTACGTATTTTGAAATAAGAAACTTTTTGGAAATAGATTTGAACTTATTAATAAATTATCAAAAAGGTGAGTACGTTGAAGAATTAATTAAATATGCAGATATATTCTCCTCAGTAAACCCAGAAACCTATAAATATTTAGGCAGAGTATTTTGGAATAATGAACTTTATTCATATGGAAAATTTTTTCTGGAACAAGCTAAGAATTATCTGTATACAGACCCTGAATTACATGTACTTTTAGCAAATTTACACCTAGCAGAAGGGCATGAAGATAAAGCTATAAAGTCAGTAAACACTTGCTTAGAATTTTTACCCCATTATTATCCTGCGATTGCTTTGAAAAGAAAATTAATGAAAAATTGATTAGCAAAAAACTTTGTGCTACACTGGTAACGCTGGATTTTACAAACCCCGAGGAGAATAAATATGATTATCATTATGGAACGCAATGCCACAAAAGCAAACGTTGACAAAATTCTTGATTTACTGAAAGAAAACGGTTTTCAGGTAAGATGTAACCAAGGAGAGGTACATACAGTAATTGATGCACTTGGAGATAAAACAACCATTACTCCAGGAAGAATTTCCGCCTTCGAAGGAGTAAAAGAAGTTAAAGTAATAAGAGAACCTTTCAGACTGGCTTCCCGTGATAGCCATGAAGATGATACTGTTATTGAATTTTCAAACGGGGTTAAAATAGGCGGTGCTAATAAACCTGTTGCAATGGTAGGGCCATGTTCTGTAGAAGATGACTATGACGGACTTTTGGAAGTTGCAACAGCTGCTAAAGAAATGGGCTGTCAATTTTTGAGAGGCGGAGCTTTTAAGCCTCGTACTTCACCTTATGACTTTCAAGGACATGGAGAAAAAGCTCTTAAATTCTTAAAACAAGCTAGTGAAGCGACAGGACTTCTTACCGTATCTGAAATCATGGACGCTTCAGACCTTGATATGATGTGTGAATACATTGATGTATTGCAAATCGGAGCAAGAAATGTACAAAACTTTAAATTATTACAAGCTGTCGGCAAGTGCAATAAACCCGTTATTTTAAAACGAGGTCTTGCAAGTACAATCAGAGAATTTTTACTAGCTGCAGAACATATCATGTATCAAGGAAATCATAACGTAATACTTTGTGAAAGAGGTATAAGAAGTTTCGACAGTGCCTTTACAAGAAACGTTATGGACATAGCTTCAATACCTGTTATAAAGAAATACTCACACCTTCCGATAATTGTCGATCCAAGTCATGGTACCGGTCAAAGATACCTTATTGAACCGCTTGCAAAAGCAGGATTAGTCGTAGGTGCTGACGGAATTATGATTGAAGTGCACCATGATCCTGAAAATGCTCTTTCCGATGGAAAGCAAAGTCTTCCTATACCGATGTTTAAAGAGGTTATGAAAAGACTTAATCAATTTAACAACAGATTACACTATGAAAAAAATTGCCTTAGTGCTAATGTTGAATAAACACTTTGATAATTATAAAGGCACCCTTGACATATCAAGGGTGCCTTTTATTTATTTTTTTTATAAATACTAATAGTCACTAATAGTTGATTCCTCATCATCTTTTAAAGAAGATAGGTCATCACTATATTTTGCATCAAAATCTTCAGGCATCAATTCATTATCAGGCCAAACTGTATCTTCATCAAATCGACAAGCATTCAAATTAACCGAAGCTGTCAAGTCTGAATTACTCAAATCACTTTCTGAAAATATACAACCTGCCATATCGGCATCAGTAAAATTACAATATGTCATTTCAGCATAGCTGCAATCAGCACCATTCAATAATGCATCTGTAAAATCGCATTCTAAGACTCTTGCTCTCGTAAAATCTACAGAGGTCAAATCAGCATTATTAAACTTTACAAACGAAAGAGCACAATCTGCAAATGAACTTGAATTTAAATCAACATCACTAAAATCTATTTCTGCCAAATTTATGCCGGAAAAGTCCACTTCACTGAGGTCTACCTCCTCTTGCTCCTGTTTCCATTCATTGAATTTTTCGGGATATTTTTGCAATAATTCGACTAATTCTTCCTTTGTATAATCAATCATTTTATTCTCCTTTATGTATATTTTAAATATTAATTTTTAATCAAATCCATCTGCATAGCCAGTAAAACCGCCTGTGTTCGACTGGTTACACCTAGTTTCTTAAAGATACTATTGAGGTGACTCTTGACAGTTACCTCTCTAAGTACCAATTTTTCGGCTATATCTTTATTATTTGCACCTTTTGCAGCCAATGTCAATACATCTAATTCTCTGTTTGTAAGCATTTTTACCGGGGCATCTGACTTGAAAGGCAATTGATTCAAGGAATTTTGAGCTTGTTTCGCCCATTCACTGCGTCTAAGCACAGCCTCCATTCTCGCCAGCAAATTTGGAAGCACAAAAGGCTTCGTTATATAATCATCTGCTCCATTTTTCAAACCTGCGATTACTTTTTGTTCCTCAGATACTGCTGTAATCATAATTACAGGGAGATACTTTGTTTTTTCAAGTTTTCTTATAGCTTTTAATGTTTCCCACCCGTCCAAATTCGGCATCATAATATCCAACAATACCAAATCAAACTTATTTTTTTCCGTTGTTAAAACCTCAAGAGCTTGGATACCGTCAATTGCTACACGCACATTATACCCGTAATATGGCAGGGCATCTTTTAAATATTTAGGGTTGTCATCGACTAACAATATATTTGCTAATGCGGACATCTTAATTCCTTTACACAATATTATTTTTCAATGCTTTCAATGCAGCTTGCAATCTGTCATCTACTTCTAATTTTTGCAAAATACTCGCTACATGTGCTTTAGTAGTATTAATACTTATAACTAGAAGCTGAGCTATTTCCATGTTGGAATACCCCTCTGTCATAAGTTTTAAAATCTGTTTTTCACGAGATGTCAATTCATAATCTTTACCGCTTGCGTCAGTATCAAATTTACTGGAAGAAGTTGTAGCTTTCAACACAATATGGGCAATGCTGGGATCAAACCAAGCAGCACCATCTGCAACTGACTGTACAACGGCAACAAGCCTTTTGGGGTTGATTTCTTTTGAACAATAAGCATTTGCACCGGCTTTAAGACTATTCATTACCTCTTTTTCATCATTGTGAGAGGTGAGTATAATTACTTTTACATCTTTATTAGAAGATCTAATTTGTTTTGTAGCCTCTATACCGTTCATATTTGGAAGTCCTAAGTCCATAATAACAACGTCGATAGGATTTTCCTGAAATATTTCTAATGCTTTTTCTGCAGATTCTGCTTCAAAAATATTCTCAACATAATCCACACCTTCAAAAGTCGTTTTTAATCCAAAACGTGTTAATTCATGATCTTCAACTATAAGGATATTTATTTTCATATATTCAATTCCTCTTTTGCCGGGCTATAATCAGGGTTTAATTTCAGACTTTTCTGAAAATTTGCATTCGCATCTCCGTCCAACCCTTTAGCTTTTGCAATCAATCCTTGATAATAATAATATCTAAAATCATTTTCGTCAATAGACCCTGCAATTGCCAAATATTTTTTTGCTTGATTGAAATTTTTCTTTTCTATTTCAACTCTTGCCATATCTATCCAAGCATCTTTATAATTTAAATTTATAGAGATTGATTTTTTGAGATATGGAATTTCTCTGTCTTTTTCAAAAAGTGCCATGTAATAATAGGCTTCTGCACAATCTGAATGGTTTTTCAAAATTTTAGAGACAATATCTTTTGCTCTTTTTTCCTTATCTAGCATAATACAAGTCTGAGCGACTTTTATAGCGGGCAGTTGGGATATTTTTTCATGACATTCTGCATCTTCGTAATATTTCAATGCCGTTTTAAAATCTTTTTTTCTATAAGAAATATCTCCAAGCACTAAAAGTGCCATTACATTATTTTTATCAATTTTATGAGCTTTCAAAGCCATATCTTCGGCTTTTTCAAACTCTTTCATATCAAAGTAAACTCTTGATAGTAAAGCATAGACATCTCTATTATTTTTTTTCTTATTCGTAACTGCCCCTTGTAGTGTACGCAATGCTTTATTTAATTCATTTTCATAATAATAATAATATCCGAGATGGTATTTCTTTTGAGAATCATTTTTTTGCGTTTTATACAAAATATACTGCTCCAAAGAATTTATTTTATTAGAATACTCCTCGGTAATTAAAGGTTGTTCCTTTATAACTTTAACTATTTTTATAGCATTTTTTGGGTTTTTACCTTGAGAAAGAATTTCGGCTTTGAGCTTGCTATAGTTTATATTTTGAGGATTTTTTTCCAGGGCAATGTCTATATATTTTATAGCTGCTTCTTGATTAGCTGACTTTAGTGAGCCTAAAGCTGCAAGATAATTTGCATAATCAGAGCCTGACATTAGAACAGTGTTTTTTATAAGCTCAGATGTCGCCTCACGACTCTGATCATTATAGATTATATTTGAAAATACCTCACCTAAATATACTTCATCATTTCGAGAAAGTTTAGCTGATGGGAAATAAAAACGTTTAATCTCCTCATTTAGCAAAAGAGATATATCTTTATCTTTTACTTTATTTAATGCCGTATCAGCAAGATTAAAAAATCCTATATCCGCCATTTTGGTCGCAAATTGCAAATAAGCGTAATCATTTGGTTGAATACTCTCAATCAATACTGTAAAATCAGCATAAGCCGATTTTACATTACTTTGCATAAAACGATTAAGGCCTATTGCATATTGATTATAAATATCATTTTTTGTCAAAGTAGCTTTTTTAGGCTCAAGAAACAAAAAATCTTCCGATGTGGAATTTGATAAAGGATTTGCAGGCTGGATTTGAGCATAAGGATTTTGTGCCCACGCACCGCTTGCTATACACACACTCATAATCAACAATAAAAATTTGAATTTATTTTTTTGCAAACTCTATTCCTCTACCTCTCTATATTATTAGAATAATAGTAATTGAACAAATCTACAATACCTTTTTGCTCAGAATTTACATTTTCATTAACGGTAAAATTATAAATATCTGAAAGGCAATATTTACTTAATATTTTTCTATCCTCAGGCTTAAAGCTGTTATGATTTTCTGTTAAGAAAACTTTAACAATTTTATCGACAGAAATTTTCAAAAATGCATCTACTAAATTTTTATCAAAATGAGTGCCTGAATCTTTAATTAAAATATCAATAGCATTTCTAATAGGCATTTTGTCACGGTAGTGACGACGGGAGGTTATCGCATCAAACACATCTGCCACAGCCAAAATACGACCGCCGTAAGGGATATTTTCACCCTTTAGATGTCTGTAATATCCGCTTCCGTCATATTTTTCGTGATGTGAGCAAGCAATTTCGGTAATTATTCTAAAATCACTTGACATACTGATATTGCCTAAAATATTGTGAGTAATTTTTACATGTTCTTGGATATGGCTGTATTCCTCAGGAGTCAATTTACCTTCTTTTTGAAGTACACTGTCACGAATACCTATTTTACCTATATCATGAAGAATTGCGGCTTTTTCTATTAACTCTTTTGTTTTCTCATCAAGTTTTAATTGGTCAACCAAAAGCATTGCATATAATTTTACTCTGTTAGAATGACCGGCTGTTATTTTATCGCGAGCATCTATTGATGATGCAAGGGTGTTTATAAAACTTTCGAATAATTCTTTTTGTTCTCTATAAAGTTGTTTTTGCTGATCGAACAGCTGAGCATTTTCCAAAGCTATACTTGCACTGCCTCCGATTGCAACCAATAAATCTTCATCATTTTTGGTAAAGGTGCCGTTAATTTTATTCAATACTTGAAAAGCACCGATAATTTCCTGATTGTTATTTTTAATTGGCATGCATAAAATAGTTTTTGTATGGTAACCGGTTTTGGAATCTACATCTTTATTAAATCTTTTATCATTGTAAGCATCAGCAATATTTAAAGTTTCACCTGTTTTGACAACATATCCTGCAAGACCTTTATCCGCTGGAAAACGTATTTCCTGACTGTCCATACCAAGTGCTACTTTTGACCATAATTCATTTTTTTCTTTATCATAGATAAATACAGTACATCTATCTGCCTGCATTGCATTTCGTGTTTCTTCGGCTATTACTTTCAGCAAAACATTTATATCGGTCAATGCCGTAATTGAACGACCTATTTTTACCAATGACACCAACGGGTCATTCTGCGTCGGAACTGAATAGTCATCACATTTTTTTATATCTTTTATTCGCATATCAACATAAGGCATCAATTCAAATTCATCAGTTTCAGCAGCATACTTTTTAGCATTTTCATAATGTAAAAGTGCAACTTTATCATTTTTTTCAGCATAGTATATGCTGCCTGATACAAATTCATTAACCAACTTGGCACTCAATGAATTGGAATAATCTGCCATATAGGTCCCGTCATGAACTAAAGCCAAGGCATTACGATAATTATTTTTATCTATTATATAATCAGTCAAGCCAAGAAAACTCAAACAAACTGACATATATGGCACAGACTTCTTATCCTTAAAAT
This sequence comes from uncultured bacterium, assembly GCA_949299435.1. Taxonomy (GTDB): domain Bacteria; phylum Cyanobacteriota; class Vampirovibrionia; order Gastranaerophilales; family Gastranaerophilaceae; genus Scatenecus. The sequence continues at coordinate 8,053 of CASGAK010000165.1, read as the reverse complement.
AACTAAGAGCCTCAGTAAAATCTTCTTTTGCTCGAATTAAATTTTCTTGGTGCAATGCTTGTATCGCATTTTTTATTAATTCAACTCCATTTTTCTCATTTTTCTTATATTCCAACTTTTTCATAACCACACCTACAAAAACTATAATAATTTAATTATACAATATTTTGTGATAGAATTCAATTAAATAATAGGTACAAAAAGTGTATTTTAAAAAATTAAGGAGGGAATATGAAAGGAAAGATTTTATTAGCAGTATTTTCAGCATTAATTTTTATACTGCCAGCAGCAGCTGCTGAATACGATACAACAGCGAGAGTCCCCGTTGTTGGAAAACAAATAGTAACGAAAAATGGTCTGCCATCAACTATTACTTTCAAAGTAGTCGAGACAGATTCAAACAATGCCAATGCTACAGCAACGAAGGTTATTGAAGTAAGCAAGCAGGACTTAATTTATGCAGGAAATGACAATGAAGTTGCAGCTGTAATTTCAAATGAAATTGGACGTATTATGAACGGGCAAGTTTCAAAAGAAAAATTCAGAAATATTGCAAAAGCTGCACTTGCTAGTACATTAAGTGAAGATAATATTATTAATACAGCAGCTAACAGCGAATTCACCGAAAATAAAATTTCAACAAAAGACAGCATGGAAGCCGATATTACAGGCGTAGATCTTATGATTAACGCAGGATACAACCCGCTTGCAATGGTTGTACTTGTTACTAAAAGACCTGGCAGTATCTGGGAATCAATAAAAGGAGACCCCGCTAATTCAAAAAGAGCTATGAATATTTATGATTATTTAACTTACAATTATCCGTCAAAAGTAAAAGCGGGTTATGCTTGTAATGAATACAGATTCTTTTTAACTTATGCCGATCCGATTGTTAAAAAAAGAAATTCAAGTGAAAAACAACTTGAAAAATTCAACAAAGAACAAGCTAAGAAAAAAGAAGAACGTACAAAACAAATTGCAAAATACAAAGCAACAGGCGGACTTAACGGCTGGGACGCTACGTATACTCTTTTAGAAGAATTTGCTAATTCATCTGAAAAGTAAATTCTGTAACTCGCTGGCATACATTATCGCGAAATTTTCTCAGACAATTTAATTTTTACAGCGAAAAGAGCCGCCTTTTAAAAAAGGCAACTCTTTTGTTATTGACAGAATTGTTAAAATATATTAAGATAGCAATTGTAAAATTTAGGAGGATTTAAGAATGTCTGATACATTACAAACCATAAAATGTCCTGCTTGTAACAAGGAAATGGTAAAAGTTTTTGTTCCGGAAGAAGGTATAAATGTTGATATATGTTTAAACGGATGCGGAGGCATATTTTTTGACAACAGAGAATTTAACAAATTTGACGAAAAAGCTGAAAGCATTGATGAAATCTTAAAAGCGATTTCAGGAAAGACTTTTACCTCAGTAGATGAGAGCTTACCCAGAATTTGCCCTGTATGCGGATCTAAAATGGTCAAAAATTATTCAAGTGCCAACCGAACAATTCAAATAGAAGAATGCTACAGTTGCGGCGGAAAATTCTTGGACAACGGCGAATTACAAAAAATCCGTGCAGAATTTGATACCGAAGAAGAAAGATCACAAGCAACAATGCAAGAGCTATACAAAACTGTAGGAGTAAAACTGCAAGAACTTGAAGATGAGCGAAATGTTGCAAGAGCAAAGCAATCACCCATCGCAAGACTTTTCAACTCTATGATCTATGGCAGATAATAGGAATTATAAAAATGAAAACACAGGTTTTGAATTAACAGAACCTGTGTTTTTATTTGAAATTTTTACAGGTTGAATTTGTGGCACATTTTCACTCATAGTTAAATACCCTCGTTTTATTCCATGTTTATATAAAGTTTATATGCCACAAAAAATTTACTTTTATATTAAGAATTGTTAATTTTTTGAGTTTCAGACTTCAAATAATCTATTTTTTCATCACTGTCACTTTCGAAATAAATTCTCAAAAGCGGCTCAGTACCGCTAGGACGGACTAAAATCCAGCTTGAATTATCATCTAAATATAGTTTTACTCCGTCTTTAAAATCTTTTTTAATAATTTCGAAATTACCTATTTGGGATAAAGTCTTAAACTTTTCAATCACAGGCTTTACCATTGATTGATTTTCAAGTCTTTTATCTATTCTATCGTTATAGAATTTACAGCCAACGAAATTGTATAAATCTTTTTGCAACTCCAGCAATGACTTTTGAGCACATGCCATCATTTCCAAAATCAAAAGATTTGCAAGGATACCGTCTTTTTCGGGAATATGTCCCTGAATACTTAAACCACCGCTTTCTTCACCGCCTATTATCGGATTATATTTCCTCATCGCTTCGCCAACGTGCTTGAACCCTACAGCGGTTTCTATAACTTCCACACCGAGTTTTTGAGCTGTTCTGTCCATCAAAAGACTTGCACCGACAGTTTTTACAATCGAGCCGTTCAGGTGTTTATTTTTTTTCAAATGGATTAAAAGCATTGATATAATTTCATTCGGTGTCACATATTCTCCGGCTTCATTTATCACACCGAACCTGTCAGCATCACCGTCGTTCGCAAAACCTACGGAATTTTTATTTAACTTCACTTTTTCAATCAATTCCTTTAAATATTTAGGTTTTGGCTCAGGCATTCCTCCACCAAAATTCGGATCGTGGTACATGTGAATACTATCAAATTTTATACCATGAGATTTCAGTAATTTATCAAAATATCCGATACTTGCAGAATACAAACCGTCAAAAATAATATTTGTTTTGAGATTTCTAATTTTTTCAATATCAACTAATGATTCAATGTGAGTAAAATAATCCGTACTAAAATCATATTCTTCAACAACGCCATCTGAAAACTTTTCAAAATCTTTTTCCAAGTTTGAAACAATTTCATCAGTAATATCAGATGTCGCAGGCCCTGCATAATCAGGAATAAATTTAATACCCAAATATTCAGGAGGATTATGAGATGCAGTAAACATCAGAGCACAAGCATTCAAGTGTTTTGCATTATACGCAAGTACAGGAGTCGGAAGAATTTTATCACTGTATAAAACTCGAAATCCTAAATCCGCAAGAATTTCAGCAGAAACTTTTGAAAATTCATCGGCCATTTTTCTGGGGTCATACCCGATTATTATCAGCTTATCTTTACCAAAGTTATCAAATACATACTTTCCCACTGCCTTTGATACTTTTATTACATTTTCTTTCGTAAAATCTTTACCCACAACAGCTCTCCAGCCGTCTGTTCCAAATTTTATATCACCCATTTCCGTTGCCCTTTTATCTGTTCTCTGTTATAATTATATTTGAAATAGGAAACTAAGTAAACTATGGATTTTTCAAATGTTGAAAAAATTGCATATTTAGGACCTGAAGCCTCTTTTTCAGAGATGGCAGCAGATATTTTTCGTGAAAAATATTCTATAAAAGCCTACCCTGAAAAAATGACAACCATAAGACAGGTAATTGAATTTGTTGATAATACACCAAATGTAGTTGGTGTACTCCCGCTTGAAAATTCATTGGAAGGCTCTGTCAGAGAATCTTTAGATAATCTTATGCTGACCAAAAATGAAAATATCAGAATGCTTTCACAAGTAATTATGCCAATCAGACACTGTCTTTTGTCAAGAACAACTGAATTTTACAGTATCACAGGCATAATCTCTCACCCGCAGGCTCTTGCCCAGTGTCAAAACTTTATTCATAATGAAATGCCTAGAAATTTAAATATTATTGAAGCGACAAGCACAGCAGAAGCAGCAAGAAGTCTTGCCAATTATAATCTTACATACTCAGCTATAGGAAGCAGAAAGACTGCTGAAGTCTACAATCTTAATATTTTAAAAGAAAATATTAATGACGATCAAACCAACCAAACAAGATTCGTACTCATTGGCGATTTTGATACCGAAATTACGGGTAATGACAAAACCTCTTTGGTGTTTGCAACAGAAAATAAACCCGGTGCATTGATGGATATTTTGAATATTTTCTACAAAAACAATATAAACCTGTCATATATTGTTTCCCGTCCGTCTAAAATCAATTTCGGAGATTACAACTTTATCGTAAATTTTGATGGGCATATTAAAGAAGAAAAAATAAAAAATACAATTGAACAGATTAGAGCTAAAACTACATTTTTCAGATTTTTCGGCTCTTATTCCAAATAATTTGACACTTGACAGTTTTTGAAATTACGTAGTATACTTGTATATCAAGCCTTATTAAATAAGAACATAGTCATTAGATGTTGCCGGAAAGGCAAATATGACAAATTCTTTAATTCCATATTCTTTTACTCCAGGCACTAAAGCCAAAGCTCAGGAAGTAAATGCTAACTTTAATGCACTTGCCGATAAAATAGAATCTAATAACTCAACAGCTGTTCATGAAAATACAGAATCCACAATAACCGGCAAAAAGACATTCACTAAACCGATATACTCAGCTGTGAGAGGAGATACAACTGATGGCAATATCGTTATTACAAACCTCCAAGATGGGGAATATACCGATTCTATAATTGCAATGAATCCATCAAATATTATCTGTGGCTCGTTAAGAATTTCAAATGGTGACGGATATAACGAAACAATACTCACAGCAGCTAAAGAAGACGGCTCAGAATGCAGCAGTCTATGCATAAGAAACACTGATGGTATAAGTTATGCAACTTGTCCTACTTACACTGAAGATTATACTGATACCTCTGATAAAATCGTTACAACAAATTATATGGCAAATCACTGGACAATAACAAAAGCCACAACATCTGCCAGTGCATCAAAAGCTCGTCCGGCTGTAGTTGTAGAAAATTATAGAAATCAAAACTCTTGGTACAGGGTATGGTCTGACGGCTGGATTGAGCAAGGCGGAAGATCTGCAGCTGGGGTTGGCGTCGATTTAAAAACAATTAATTTGTTAAAAAAATTTGATTCGTCCTACTATACAATAGTTATGCTTCCAACTACAGGTTTAGCAAACAGTGACTACAACAATGGCATGTCGCTCGTTGGAAGATATACAACTTATTTCACATACTATAATGGTGACAACACCATTACCAGTAACCCTAGCTGGGTCGCATTCGGATATTAATAATACTCAATTATAAAGGAGAAAATATGAGTTATAAATTAAAAAAGCCTTATACTGATATAGAATATGCAGATTTTATTGTAGAACACAATCATAACAATGGAAGACTGATTGAAGAAACTGAAGAAGCTATTTTTGCATTGGAAGCAAATGAGATAATAGGCGAGAATAACTTACCAATTATTAATCCCAATTATGAATCTGAATTACAAAAAAAGGAAAGAGAACGACTCGATAATTTAAACCTTACAGCTGCCGATGTAGAACGAGCAATCTACAAAGTAAAAGGGATAGATTTTGATGATTTAGTCAACCTAGTAGAACAAACAGCTCAATTGAGTCAAGATGATGCTATCAAATCGATTGATATCAAAGCACTTAAAATAGAACTTAGAGCAAATAATTTTTATAGAGGTAATCCATATATTGAACAAGTTGGCACAATACTTGGATTCAGCTCAGAACAACTGGACAGATTTTTTGATACAAAAGATTATACTGAACTTACAAAATAAATTTATCAGGCACCGAAAAATTTCGGTGCCTTCCTTAATATTTGTATATCAAATATTTATCTTCTTTTGTTTTTGGTACAATAAAATACAAAGGAGAGAAATAAATGGTAGATATAAGAGAAGAATTTATAGAACAGGCAAAAAGACTTGCACGTGGTGCGGAAGTACTACCTGGAGGCATTGAAGAATTAGCAGTAAAACTACAGCACGCAAAAGATACAAACACACCACTAAGAGTAAAACTCGGAATGGATCCTACACGTCCTGACCTTCATTTAGGGCACACTGTTGTAATGAGAAAATTGAGAGAATTTCAAAAGCTCGGGCATCAGGTTGTGTTAATTGTTGGAGGCGCAACTGCAATGGTAGGAGATCCATCAGGAAAATCTGAAACTCGTCCGTCTTTGACAAAAGAACAAGTTGAAGAAAACGCAAAATCATATTTTGAACAGATGTCAAAAGTTGTAGATGTCACAAAAGCAGAAGTCACAAACAATGCTGATTGGCTTCACAAGATGAGTTTTACCGACTTGCTAAAACTCGCATCTCAAATAACAGTTGCACAAATGATGACAAGAGATGATTTTGCAAAAAGATACGCAGAAGGCCGTCCGATTTCTGTACACGAATTTTTCTATCCTTTGATGCAGGCTTACGATTCTGTAGCGATAGATGCAGATATAGAACTCGGCGGAACAGATCAAAGATTTAATACCCTTTTAGGCCGTCAAATCCAAGAAGCTTACGGCAAAAAATATCCGCAAATGGTTATGCTTTTGCCTCTAATCGAAGGTACTGACGGACTTGTTAAGATGTCAAAAACTTATCCTGAGCATTGTATTTCTCTAACTGATAGTGCAAATGATATGTTCGGAAAGTTGATGAGTATTCCTGACACTTTGATTGTAAAATACTTTATGCTTCTAACTGACGTGAGCGAAGAAGAATTGAAAAATATTGAAAATTCACTAAAAGATCCGTCAATAAATCCTCGTGATTTAAAACTAAAACTTGCTTATACAATCACTGAAGAATACCATGGAAAAGAAGGTGCAGAAAAAGCTCAAGCTGAATTTATCAATGTAGTATCCAACAAGGGACTTCCATCTGACATTGAAGAGGTAAAAGTAGAGATGGGTAAAAACATTCTTGACCTTCTTGTAGAATTAAAGTTTGTACAAAGCAAAGGGGAAGCAAAACGTTTAATTCAAGGCGGCGGAGTAAAAATTGACGGTGAAAAAATTGCCGATATGATGTATTCCGTACAATTTGCTGAAAGTGTAATATTGCAGGCAGGAAAACGTAAGTTTGCAAAACTTGTAAAATAACAGCAAATTAGACTTTCGCAAAAACGATTGGAGAGAAATGTTTAGTGTAATTAAACGCGGAATAATAAAAGTAAAAGAAGATATAAAAGTTATTTACGACAAAGATCCTGCCGCAAACAATCTTTTAGAAATCATTTTATGCTACCCTGGGCTTCATGCACTAATTGCATACAGATTTGCTCACAGATTGTACAAATGGCATATTCCGCTTATACCGAGAATAATTTCATACATTACAAGAATAATTACAGGCATTGAAATTCACCCTGCAGCGAGAATCGGCAGAAGATTTTTCATCGACCACGGCGAAGGTGTTGTAATCGGAGCAACTACAATAATCGGTGATGATGTGTTGATATATCAGCAGGTAACTCTAGGCGGAACAGGCAAAGAACAAGGCAAAAGACACCCGACTTTAGGCAATAACGTAATTGTAGGTGCAGGAGCAAAAGTTTTAGGTAATATTACTCTTGGAGATTACGTGAGAGTCGGTGCAGGCTCTGTTGTAGTAGAAGATGTACCAGAATATTCAACAGTCGTCGGAGTCCCCGGAAGAATTGTCCGCAAAAAAATTATGGATAAAAACGGGGTATTAATGCACAACAGAATTCCTGATCCTGTAAAATGCGAACTTAACAGACTCAAATACGAAGTTTTAGAACTTAGGGAAAAAATTGAAAAGTTAAATTAAAATCTTTTGGTTTTTAATCCACACCAAAAGAAAAATAGAAAGGGAAACAGATTATGTATCACGTTTACACAGAAAAAAATCGTTCAGAACTTACAAGAACATTAATTGGAGATTTCAAAGATTACGACGAAGCAATGGACGCAGCAGAAAAAGCAATTGAGGGAAAACCTGAATTAAGCTACATCGTTGAAGAAACAGACGGACACTTCAACAGCTACGGAGAGCTTGTCGCAGAAGTTGTTGCAAGATCTTAGTCAAAGGTTTCAATAGATTTTATGGTTACACCATCAGACTCATAGGTTGTAACCTTTATTAATTTGCCTGTTTGAGAATCACAGTCAATAATCTTTTGTATAGTTTTACCATCTTCCTGATATGAAGT
>CASGAK010000164.1 GCA_949299435.1 uncultured bacterium | reverse complement strand
TCCTTGTCTTCGACTTTTTCTTCGGCCTTATCATCTACTTTTTTATCATCTTTAATTTTATCTTTATCTTCGACATTAGCTTTGTCATTTTCTTCTTTTTTCGCTAAGGCTTCTAGTTCTGATTTTATTTCTTTTACAACTTCGACATATTCTTTTTCAAGAGCTTTTACATCTTTTTCAATTTTATCAAGTTTTGCTCTCAAAGCTGTTTTATCAGAATCTTGTTTTTGCATTTCTGCTTTATATTCTTTCAACTCTTGCTGTAGTGCTTTTGCTTTATCTTGTACAGTTTTTAATTTTGCTTTTTGCTCATCAGTTAATTTTTCATCTTTCATAAGAGCTTCGCATTGACCGCTGATAGCACTTAAATTCTGTGCATTCTGCATATAAGTTGCTCCATCTAATGCTTGAGCTATTAAATTTTTACCGTATTCTGCTGCTGCTGAAATTCCTTGTTCAGTCAGGAAGGGATTTACATTATAATTTTGCACAGGCATTGCAAACATTGGATTCCACTGACTTACATGGTTCGGATTTAACATTCCATGACCTAATTCAGCCATATAATAAGGCATTGAACTTGGAAATACATTCATCTGTGTTTCATAACCGTAATTTGATGTCCAAGCATAAGGTCCGAATGATGACCATAAATATGGATTGGTTAAATTCGTTATCCCCAAATTCATCATAGAATTTATCTCCTTAATTATTCCCGTATATATATAAAGTTATTTTTCATCGGGATATTGCTTTTTTAATTAAAGAGTTGTTAACAATTCTTAATATTCACTAAAAACCTTTATTAAATCGCTTATTTGAATATCAGAATTAATTTCTTTTATTGAAATTATTGAATTTGTATCTACTTTTTCTTTAAAAATTTTTTGTAATAAATTCCTGTCATAATCATATAAAATTGACCCGTGTTGAAGAATATAGCCGTTTTTTCTACATTGGGCAGAGCCTATAAGTTTTTTCCCATTACAACATAAATCTGCACCTGTTGAAATTAACATGCAAAAGTCAAATTTTGTCCTGACTGCTTTTTGTGCACCAAATTCTGTATATATACCAAGTTTTTCAAGCCTATCTATTAAAAATTCTGATATTTCTTTGTAAGAATCTACTACATTTTCTCCATTTTTTAAGTAACTTACTGGACAAATATAGCTGTAGGTAAGCTCTTTATCATGCAACAGAGCACGACCGCCTGTTAATCGTCTTACTATATCAATATTATTTTGTTTTAAAAACTCTATATCCAAAAAATTGTCTTGCTGATTTCGCCCCAACGAAACACAAGCAGGTGACCAGCCATAAAGTCTGAATATCGGCTCTTCTAAATTATTTTCAATAGCAAAATCCAACAAATCGCTGTCAATTTGCATATTTTCTTTACCTGTTCTGACTTCATAGGGAATAAATTTCATTATTGTTCTTCTTCTTTATCCCTTTGAGCAAGAACCTTTTCAAATTCTACAAAAGTTTCATTACCCACAAATTGCTCTAATGCGGCACGCTTTGCCATAAAATCCGCTCTTGCTTTTGTTTGAGCATCTATCGCAGAACGATAATAAGCATCAGTTACCATAATCACTTCTCGTGAATAATCCTGTGCCTCATCATAATTCTTTTTACGTTGTACTACAACTTTATCCAGCAAACCAAGCATTTTGCGTGAGGTCATATAGTTATAATAAAGATTTACGGTTGTCTGCTGAAGTTCTTCTATTTTTCGCACCAGAATAATCATATCTGCATCTGTAACACGAGTATATTTATAATTTAGTGCTTTTGTATCCTGCGACATTATACCTAATACGTTTCCGCCAAGCATTGAGCCTGTCGCGATTAACGGATTGCCGATTCCTGCACCTACAAGTGTTGACATGCTCGCTATCGTTGTAAGAACATTTTTTACAGATTTTTCATCTGGCTTATCCTCATCAGGATTTGATAACTTATACAATGCAAAAGCTATTGTATCACTTTTTGAAGCTGCACCTCGCCATAATAAGGAAAGATCACCCATCATTGTCTTTTCTTCATATCCCAATTCCTTTGCGACTTCACTTGAAATCTTTTTTATACTCAAATCTGCGTAGGTCAAATCCATATTACTGTAGTCAGTTTCTTCTTTTTGGACATATTCTTTTTCGATCGGTGCCACTTCTTGAATATATTTCTTCTCAGGAATCTCCGATAAGCCTGTTCTGTATGCAGGCGGCATAGGCTCCGTCAATTCCTCATAACTAACTGCAAATACAGGAGTTGATATACTTAAAAGAGCTAATATAATTAAATATTTTCTCATTTTCTATCCTCCTCCTTTACCAATGCCGCATCAAAGTTGTATTGATATAAATTTAATTTATCCACAACTTTTTTACCTGCAAGTCGTTGAAGCTCCAAGTGATACTTCTTGGCATTTTGCATATAATAAAATTCCTCTAAAGCCATATTGTCATATAACGAAGATGATATCGTAATTTCCAACAAATCATCAGTTTCCAAGGCTTTAGAATAATTTTTGTTATATAAAAGTAACTTTGCACGAGTTTCTTTTAACTGTGTCAAAGAACTTTTGTAATTATAGTAGGCATCAATTATTTTGTCTTGTAAATTTTCTATTAATCCTGCAAGCTCAATCAACTCAGTATCCGTGAGTGGAATTTCCTGAGGGATATTCTTTTTATTAATAAGATTTTGAGCTAATCTTCCTGCAGCAAAAGCGGAGGATTGCACCATATAATCAGATCCCATCATCATTGGGGCAAAAGAAGCTCCTGCGATTACAGCGTTCAAAGTCTTTGCCATAAGTGATGAGTGTATACGTCTTTGGCTTTCAGGGGTAGCAAGTTTTTTCAAAGCAAAACCTATTACCTGATTATTTTCGACAGTCCCTTTCCAAAGATTTTCAATATCCTCCATGTCTTTATCTTTTTGGCGTTTTATAAGTTCCTGCATCACCTGCTCATCACTTATCACCAAAGAATCTTTCATTTTGATATTAGTTTTAGGAATTTCTATCTGTTGTTTTTCAACCCTGCCCAAAGTTATTTCACCGCTTTGTGCAAACACAGGGATCCCAGCTGATATTACCAACAAAATTAATAACTTTTTCATACCAACATTTATAGCACAACCAAATAAATAAATCCAATGATTGATATATCTCTACTCCATATGATGGTTAAACACTTAGGTACTGAAAAGTATAATTATCTATAGAAAAAGAGGCTTAGGTTGGAAAAAGATAATTTCAGCAAAACTAAATATATGACAGTAAAAACAGCTAATAAAGATGAAAATTTCATTGAACGTGCTGATGAGTTTTTGAAAAAGAAATTTTATAAAGAAGCTGCAACTAATTATCTGAATGCAATTCTTATCGCAAGAGAAGATGCCAAATCATATTTTGGACTTGCAATGTGCTATAAAAATACAAAAAACTATGCAAAAGCTATCAAATATCTTGATAAAGCAACTCAAATAGATGACAACTACTTTGAAGCCTACTATGAGCTCGGAATTTGTCACCTTTTAGAAGGAATCCCCTGCGGAGCAATCAAAAATTTTGTTCGTGCAATACAAGTAAATCCTGATAGCACTGAAGCCATTTTACAGCTTGGTATTGCACATGAATCTTGTGAAGAATATGACATGGCTCTTATGGTATATCAAAAATTGATAGAAAACTCTCCGGAATTTTTAAAAGCATATGAACATAAGTCTGCTCTTTTAATGAAAATGGAAAGATATAAAGAAGCATGTTTAGTATTACATGAACTTATAAAAAGAAACCCTTCAGATAAGAATGCCTTTGCAGGAATAGGTGTATGTTTTGATAAGCTCGGCAGAAGATCTGAAGCTCAAAGATATTACAGAAAATTCTTGCAAAATAACCCCCTTTCAACTCAAGCACAATTTATTAAATCGCGTTTTGAAAAGCTAAAATCATTGATAGTATCTAAAGATAAAAAATTTAATATCGTATAGCTGATAATATTATAAAATTAAATAATTTTTATTACAATAAACAATTTTGGTGCGTGTATGACGCACCAAAATTTTAATAGCTGACTTTTTTCGGGTAATCCTTTGGTATTGTCCAATTGTCATACTGAATTAGGGCAGTACAAAATACAGGGCCAATACCATCAGTATCAGTACCAGTTCGATTACAACCTTCTAATAACGACTCTCTAGTTCCGTCCCATTTGTATTTCCAAGGCTCAAATCCTCTATTAAAATGGTATTTCCAATCTTCAGTATTAGCATTTGGCACAAAATTAAATGCAAATGAACATACTCCTTGAGCTGAACCATATAGAACCTCAGTTATTCCATACCGCTCTATACACTTATCCGCTTTTGATGGAAAAAATTCCCAATCTCCTGTTGTTCCTAGATTTTTTTGCAACAACGCACTACCATCTGCGAAATATACAATAAATCTACCACCGTAAACTAATTTTGATTGAGATATATTCATATGTTTACCAATGAATTTATTAAACCACTTCTCTGCAGGTGATGAGCCCGGTACAGGGTTACCATCACCATCTATTTCTGCTCCGGATAAATCCTCAAACCAATATTTCTTATCGCCATATTCTGCCTCTGCCATTAATACTGCTTGGTTTATCGTTGAATAAAACTTCTTTAATCGGGTTTCTGTTACTTTATTATTATTTCGCTGTATAAGCACAGGCAATGTCATTGCTGCTACTATG
>CASGAK010000163.1 GCA_949299435.1 uncultured bacterium | reverse complement strand
ATAAATGAAATTAATAGCAGGCTTAGGAAATATAGGGGAAAAATATCTTTTCACAAGACATAATGCTGGCTTTATGGTAGTTGATAAAATAGCATACGATAACGGCTTTGAATTTAGAGAAGAAAAAAAGCTTAAATGCATGATTACAAAATTTAAACAGAATAATGAAGATATTTTACTAATAAAGCCCACTACATATATGAACCTTTCAGGAGATGCTATAATTGCTGTAATGAATTACTACAAAATTGATGTAAAAGATATTTTAATAATTTATGATGATTTATCACTGGAGCTGGGTAAAATCCGTTTTCGTTCAAACGGCTCAGACGGAGGACACAATGGAATTAAATCAGTCATAAAGAATTTAGCAAGCAAAGATTTTGACAGACTAAAATTCGGTATAGGTCCACAGCCTCCAATTCCCTCTGAGGCTTTTGTGCTTCAAAACTTTACAAAAGAACAGCTTATTGATTTAAAATCCTCTATAAACAGAACAATTGAAGCTGTGCTGTTTTACTTGGAAAACGGAATATCAAAGGCTCAAAATCAATATAATTAGTCAATAAGGTTATTTCACAAGAGAATTTTTGAATATAATTATTTTAAAGGAGTATAAAATGAGTTTACAAATCGCAGAACAATACGAAGAAAACGAACAATACGATAAGGCTTATGAAGAATATAAAAAACTATATGCCGCAAATCCTAAAGATATGAATTTAATGGAACGACTCGGACATATAGCAATTATGCTCGGAAATAAAACAGAAGCAGCAGACTACTATTCAAAAATTCTGGAATTTGACGGCACAAATACAATGGTATATGAGCAGCTAATGGACATTTATCAAGACACTGACAGATTTAAATACTATATCTATCGCGGAAATCTTCATTCAATCGAGCATAAATTTGAACATGCAATAAATGATTATAAAAAAGCACTGAATAACACACAAGAAGAAAAAAATATAATAAATACCCGATTTGTACTTGCCTCATTGTACGCTCAAATCGGAAATAATACAAAAGCTGTAGATGAATATTTAAAACTAATTGATTATGAGGATATCCCAATTGAAACTTTTTTAAATCTGGCAAAACTTTACATGGCTGAAAATGCACTACCAAGTGCAATTAATACATTAGAACGTGCATATAACAAAACTAAAGACAACGAACTAATAAGAGAGCCTTTAGCACAATTATATTTAAAAAATAATGACCTTAATAAAGCAATTGATATTACCAAAGATGATCTTTTAAAAGCCAAATGTCTTTTGGAACAGGGTGACACTTATGAAGCCTACAAACTTTTGGAAAATGCCGATGAAAAAGCTAAAAACACTCCTAAATATCACGCACTTTTGGCTCAGTACTATTTCATAAAAAAAGAATTTGACAAAGCCTTTGAAGAAGTAAATGAATTTGATAAACTTGAAAAAAATTCACCACTTACATATCAAATGAAAGCTTTGATATGTGAAAGCAAAAAAGACGATTACAATGCCCATATAAATTGGGGCAGATACAACATCGTAAGAGGGAATAAAGACATCGCCATAAATGAATTTTTAAATGCATATCAACTAAAAGATGATGATTCTAATTTAATAATAACACTTGCTATGTTATTGGAAGAATCCGGTGACAAAAATCATTCTATGGAGTTTTACGAAAAACTGGCTAAATTAGAGCCAAATAATATAAAAGCCTTGGAAAAATTGGCAGACTTTAGAGAAAGCATAGGTGATTACAAAGCTGAATGCGATTATTTAGAAAAATGGTATGAAGCAGACAAAAGAAATTACAACTTGATAAAAAGACTTGCTCAAAGTTATGAAAAATTAAAAAATAAACCTTCAGCTGTTGAATTTTATAAAAAATACCTCCAAGTCGCAACAACAGCCCAAGATTATGAAGCAGTTAAAAGTCATCTTGCTAAACTTGAAAATACAGAAATGGCTGAAGAAGAAGGTCTTATTGATAAGATTTTAAGATTTTTCAACAAAGATTAAATTAACCAATAGATAATATCATAGCAATATACATTTGCATAAAGGCAACTGCAATAATTAAAACGATAATTCCCAGCACAATAATCATTGCAGGCTCAAATGCCTTTGCAAGTGATTGCAATACCATATCTATTTTTTTATCTATTACCTCAACGCAATCTTCAAGCATTTTAGAAAGATTACCGGACTTTTCACCTGCTGCAACCATTGTTACCAATGCACCTGGTAATAAATGACTTTTTTCCATTGCATCAGATAATGTCGTACCTTTGCCCATCAATTCATATACAAAATCGGCCTTTTTTCTTACTTCAGTATTTTTTACAGTCGCACTCGCTAAGTTGAGTCCTTTTAAAAATGGTACACCCGTCGCATAAGATATACTTAATATACACATATAATTTGATAAATTAATATAGTTCACAAACTCCTGTATAAGAGGAATTTTTAAAAGTAATTTATCAAAAAAAGTTCTTGAATATTCATTTGTAGCTAAAAAGATGACACCACCTATTGAAGCTAAAATCAGTAACAAACAGAACCACCAATAATTTCCGATAAAACTCAAAGTACCAGTAACCATCTTTGCAAATGTTGGAATTTCCCCACCCTGGTTCATGACAAAAGATGTAAATACTGGAAATACAACAAGTGAGAAAAAGACTAAAAGTCCAAACATCATCAATATTAATATACAAGGATATATTAAAGCACGAATTACATTACCCTTTATATTATCCTGTTTTTTAAGCAAAACAAGCATACGTCCTAATGTTTGATCTAATTCACCGGAATTTTCACCCGCTGCACATAAATTAATAAAAGTTTCTCCAAATACATCATGGTGTAAATAATTTATAGCCTCAGAAAAACTCTTACCTTGCAATATTGCATCTTGAATTTCCTTTGCAAAACGTTTTACTTTCATTTTTGGCGTGTGATTTTGAATAGTCTGCAGAGCTTCAACAACACTGATACTGGCTCCAAGCATTGTATGTAATTCAGATACCAGCATCATTTTTTCACTAAGACTCAAAAACTTTACACTACCTCTATTATCGGCAATATCACTTAACTCATAAGTAATTAGCTTTTCTTCAAAAACTTTTATAGGCATAAGTCCTAATGCACGAACTTTTTCTCTTGCATCTCTTGGAGTGACAGCCTCGACATAACCGTTTACTAAATCTTTATTATCCTTTAGTGCTTCATATTTGTATTTAGCCATATATAAAGTTTAACTATGTACATAAAAAAATAGACCATTTATTTGGTCTATTTTTTTATATTATTGAGCTACTTCTTCTTGTTCTTCTTTCACCTTTGTTCTTTTAGGCTTTGCTTTTTCGAAAGTAATTTTATCGTCTACTAATGTGAGTTTAATAGTATCTCCTGCAGAATATTTTCCTGAAAGAATTTCCTCAGCTAACATATCTTCTATCTTACGCTGAATTAATCTTCTCAAAGGTCTTGCACCGTAAGCCTCAGAATATCCGTCTTTTGCCAAATAATCCTTGACTTCATCTGTAACCTCTACTGACAATTCTCTTTCTGCCAAACGTTTGAACAAATCTTTTAACATCAAATCAACAATTTGTCTGATTTCTTCTTTGCTCAAGTGTGAGAATACAATAGTCTCATCAATACGATTCAAGAATTCAGGTCTAAAGGCTTTTTTCATTTCTTCTGTAACTGTTTCTTTTAATTTTTCATATTTATCTTTAGATTCATCATCAGAAGTTGAGAAACCAAGTCTTGATGTTGTCGTAATCATACTTGCTCCGACGTTTGATGTCATAATGATAATTGTATTTTTGAAATTGATATGACGTCCTTTAGAATCTGTCAATCTGCCGTCGTCTAAAATTTGAAGCATAATATTAAACACATCTGGGTGTGCTTTTTCAATTTCATCAAATAATACAACAGAGTATGGTTTCTTTCTTATTAATTCAGTAAGATGTCCACCATCATCATATCCGACATACCCTGGAGGTGAGCCTATTAATTTAGCAGTTGAATGTTTTTCCATAAATTCAGACATATCAACTCTTATCATATTATCTTCTGAGCCAAACACGGCTTCTGCTAAAGCCTTAGCCAATTCGGTCTTACCAACACCTGTAGGTCCGCAGAATATAAAACTTCCTATTGGTCTGTTAGGACTTTTTAACCCTACTCGAGCACGTCTTATTGCTTTTGAAATGGCAACAACCGCATCATTTTGACCGATTACTCGGGCATGGAGAGTCTCTTCCAGTTTTAAGAGTCTTTCGCTTTCTCCCTCAGTTAATTTTGTCACAGGCACTCCTGTCATTGTAGCAACGACTTCTGCAACATTTTCTGCTGTGACAGTCGGTTTATTAGCTTCGTGTTCTTCTCTCCACTGCTGTGACATTTCTCTGATTCTGTCTTTCATTTCAGCTTCTTTGTCACGCAACTGACTTGCTATTTCAAAATGTTGATTCCTTATTGCATCTTCTTTTTCTTTTATCAGACTACGCAATTCTTTTTCAAGCTCTTTTCCTTCAGGTGAAAGAGTTGCAACTTTCAATCTGACTTTTGAACTTGCTTCATCTAATACATCTATCGCTTTATCCGGTAAAAATCTGTCTGTAATATATTTACTTGACAATTTTACTGCCGCATCTATAGCTGCATCTGAAATTATCAATTTGTGGTGTTCTTCATATTTTGGTTTAAGACCTTTTATAATTTCAATAGATTCATCTATTGTAGGTTCTTCGATGATTACAGATTGAAAACGTCTTTCCAGTGCAGAATCCTTTTCAACGTATTTTCTGTATTCATCAAGAGTTGTAGCACCAATAACTTGAATTTCTCCGCGTGAAAGAGCCGGTTTTAAGATATTTGCTGCATCTATTGCACCTTCTGCTGCTCCTGCTCCAATCAGAGTATGCATTT
>CASGAK010000162.1 GCA_949299435.1 uncultured bacterium | reverse complement strand
GGTATAGTATCTTGTTATTATTATGCAAAGAAAATTATAGATATTTCAACATCTTTTTCAATCGGGCCGTCAAAGAGCATATTAAGGTCTAATATATCCAAAGCTCTTGCAAATAAAGATATTGTGAGTATAAAAAAATTCATAAAAGAATTTTTAAAATTATCTTCTGTAGTTTTTGTGATTGTTGTAATTTTTGCATATTTCTTGCAAGGTCCTATAATAAAATTGATTTCTAATAACGGAATTACATCTGAGCAAATAAGACAAATTTCTTATTTATTTTTAGGGCTTGTTCCTTGGGTATATATAGAAATGTTTGGAACTCCTTTTGCACAGTTAAATATAGCTGCTAAAAAAAGTTTGTATCTGCTAACTGCTAATGTTTGTTTTATAATTGCAATAACAGGAACTTTATGTCTGTTAAAAAATGTATTACAAATATATGCAATAGTGCCGGCTACTTTTTTAGCTGCTATAGCTTGTACATTATGTCATTTTATTTTATCAAGACGAATATTTAAAAAATTAGGAGAAAATATAAGTGAATGATATTAAAACTAAACCATTAATAAGTGTCCTAACTTCTTGCTATAACTCAGAAGGGTACATACAAAGATATATTGATACTATTCTATATCAAACTTATGAAAATATTGAATTAATCCTGATAAATAACGGTTCCACTGATAAAACTGAAGAAATTATTCTGAATAATAAATCTCAGCTTGAGAATAAGTGTAAAAAGTTTATATACATAAAACATGATGAGGTAATGCCAATCGGGGCTTCTATTGATGACGGATTAAAATATTTTACCGGAGATTATTTAACTTGGCCTGATTCTGATGATATAATTTATCCGAATTGCTTGGAAGAAAAAGTTAATTTTTTAGAAAATAATCCTCAGTACGATTTTTGTTTTAATGCTACTGATTTAGTTAATGAAAATGATCTTGATACAATTATTGATAGGCATATATGTGATAAAGTAAGACTAGAAAATGCAGATTTGTTTACAGATTTGATATTTGGTAAAAATGTTAATTTTGAGCCTATTGCTACTTGTATAAGATCTTCTGCTTTTTTAAAAATTAATCCTGGACGTAATATATATAAAGGAACGTTAGGGCAAAATTGGCAAATACTTTTACCTATGGCATATCATTATAAATGCGGATATATTGATAAAAGCCTTGCAAAATATGTTTTGAGAGCAAAATCAGAATGTAATAAACCTATGCCGTTTATGAAAAAAAACAAATATTATTATGATATCTTGATAAATACTATAAAAAGTATTGAGATGAAAAAATTGGAAAAATTAAAATATTTATTTCTTGTAAGAAAGATGTTTTTTATCAGATATTGTAGAGAATTTTTTATAAGATGTTTGTTTTTAAGACAAATTAAATGTTATATAAAGTCAAGGAAAGGTACCTAATGGAGAATATAATAGCAAGAAATAATTGTTGCGGTTGTAGTGCTTGTGCAAATATTTGTCCGCATGGAGCAATTGAAATGGTCGAAAATTCAGAAGGTTTTTTATACCCTGAAATTGATCAAAGTAAATGTGTAGATTGCGGCTTGTGCAAAAAAACTTGTCCTATTTTGAATAAAATTAATGATAATTTTAAAACTCCTGAATGTTATGCAGCAATGGCTGATGATGAAATTAGAAAAGTCAGCTCATCAGGCGGTGCTTTTTCTATAATCGCTGAGTATATATTAAATAAAAACGGATATATTTGCGGCTGTACTTTTGATTTAGAGGAATTGAAAGCAAAGCATATAATTATAAATTCAAAAGAGGAGTTGTATAAGCTCAGAGGTTCTAAATATCTGCAAAGTGATATTGGAAGTATTTATCAGGAAATTAAAAAAATATTAGATAATGATAATTATCTGCTTTTTAGCGGAACTCCTTGTCAGGTAGCAGGATTGAAATCATTTTTAAGAAAAAATTACGAAAAACTGCTAACGGTAGATATTTTATGTCATGGTGTACCTTCCCCAAAAGTCTATAAAAAATATCTTAATGAGTTAAAAAATACTGATGATGAAAAAATTCTAGAAGTTAATTTCAGAGATAAAATAAAAGGCTGGAGATCTACATTAATTAATACAACAATTACTAATAAAAATGTTTATAGTAAAGAACAAACCGAAGATAA
Organism: uncultured bacterium; assembly: GCA_949299435.1. Classification (GTDB taxonomy): domain Bacteria; phylum Cyanobacteriota; class Vampirovibrionia; order Gastranaerophilales; family Gastranaerophilaceae; genus Scatenecus. Next base: position 15,093 of record CASGAK010000162.1, on the reverse strand, counting down.
TTACATGCAGTTGTTTTTGTCTAATATTTCTTTAAGACAAAATTGTACGGATTGCAAATATTGTAATACGCAAAGAGAAGGCGACTTTACTATTGCTGATTTTTGGGGAATTGATAATTACAATAAAAACTTAAATGACGGTAAAGGTACCTCTTTAATTTTGGTGAATAATAAAAAAGCACAAAGTGTATATTCAGAAATCGAAAAAAGTTTTGATTTATCTAAAAAAGTTCCTTTAAAATATGCGATTTTAGGAAACAGAAATCTGTATGCCCCTCACAATGTACATCAAAAACGTGGTGAGTTCTTTGAAAACTTGGATAAATATACCCTAAAACAGCTTGTTAATATGTATTTGTATGACAAGTACGATTGCGGAATTATGAATTACTGGGCTAGTTGGAATTATGGTGGAATTTTAACTTGTTTTGCCCTGCAAGAATTAGTAAAATCTTTCGGTTTTACAACCCAAATTATAAATTTCAGACCGAAAGTTTGGGATAATAAAAAAGAATATCCTAGAAACGAAGGTAAGATAGATTTTGTAAATAAATACTTTAACTTATCAAAAGTTTGCAAAAATAAAAAAGATTTAACTAAATTAAATGATAGCTTTGATACATTTATAGTAGGTTCCGATCAGGTATGGAATTGGGGATATAATCTGAAATATTTATATTTTCTTGATTTTGTAAAAAATTCAAAGAAAAAAATCTCTTGTGCAGCAAGTATGATATTTGAAAAATTTAACCATGGTGAAGATGTAAAAACAGCAATTGAGTATTATATGAAAAGGTTTGATGCTGTATCAGTAAGAGAATTAGATAATGTATCAGTCTGTAAAAATGAGTTTGATGTTGATGCTGCTTGTATATTAGATCCGGTATTTTTGATTGATAAGAATGTATATGAAAATTTATGTAAAAAATCAAATAAAAATTTAAGTAAAAAATTTATAGCAGTCTATGTATTTGAATATGATAATAATATAGCAAAATTTGTAAATAAAATAGCAGCAGAAAATGATTATGAAATAGTAATTATGAATAGGGGAGAATCCATAGAGGATTGGCTGTATTATATCAAAAATGCCGAGTTGGTAATTACAGATTCATACCATGGAACTTGTTTTTCTATAATTTTTGAAAAGCAAGTTTTGCCTTTAACTAATACTCATGGTAATAGTCGTTTCTATTCATTGTTATCAATTATAGGATTGGAAAATAGAATTATAGAAAATAAAAGAGATTTTAATAAAATTTCTAACTTGATAAATGAAAATATAGATTATGAAAAAATTAATAATATTTTAGAAAAAGAAATTGACGAATCAAAAAATTGGTTAAAATATGTATTAAATAAAGATAAAAATAAATTTAAAGAGTCTGTGGAATCAAGATTATTAGAAGTTTTGCTGGAAAATAAAAAAATTCCACAAGGTCCACCTTATATTAAAAGAGCTTGTAAAAAAGCAATAAAAATTATTAGTTGGATCCTCAGACAAATAAAAAGACAATTATTTATGCTGACAAATAATGCAACCTTTTTAAGATTCTAAAACATTGATAAGTTGATTAGCAACGTTTTCAATAGCAAAACGTTTAACATTATTATTTTCAAGATTAATCAATTCATTTCTACGGGTCGGGTTGTTAATTAAAAATTCTATTTTTTCAGCTATGGATTGATGGTCAGTTTTGCAAAATTCAGCCCCCTCTCCTGCAACTTCTTTGAATACAGGAATGTCAGAACATAAAAGTGGACAATTAGAATATTGGGCTTCAATTATTGGTGTACCAAAACCCTCATATAAAGATGGAAAAACATAGATAAGAGCATTCCTATACAGAGTCGGTAGATCATCATCAGGAATGTAGCCTGTAAAAATTATATTAGGGTGTTTGGTTAGTTTTTCTCTATCTTCATTACCCATACCACCTACAAGTACAAGTTTAAGTTCAGGATATTTATCAGAAATACTTTCAAATGCTTTTATTAGTTGTGGAATATTTTTTCGTTTATTGAGAGTAGCTACTGATAAAATATACTTTTCTTTTTTAATATTATATTTTTCTAAAATTTCAGGATTTATATTTGCATTGATAAAATGTTCTCCGATAGAATTATATACAACTTTAATTCTATCAGGAGAAATGTTGAATTTTTTAATAAGTTCTTGCCGTATTGTATTTGATACTGTTACGATTATATCAGCTTTTTTAATGGCAATTTTTGTTGATAAATCAAAAATAAACCTACTATATTTTGTCGTTTCATCAACACGTAAATGACATAAATCGTGTATTACGGTTATATATTTAGTTTTTTTTCTTGTAAAATATGGCATCGTAAATGCAGGAAAAATAATTATATCGGGTTTTTGAAATAAAGTTTTTATATAAAGAATTGTATTTTGCCAAAGTATGAGAAATATAGATTTAAAACGAAAAGAATTTGGTATAATTAATTCCTTTTTTACGTATGCAAAATGAGTTAGTTCAAAGCATTTTAGTAAAGTGTGAACATATACACCTATTCCAGTTTTTATATAATTATAAAACGAAACATCAATAAAAATATTTTTCATTTAAGATTATTCTCCATTTTTATGTATTGAAGTGGGCATTTTTTTAGTAGTACTACTAACATTACATATATAACCCAAAAATAAGGCATCCAAAATTGTAATGTTGCTTGAAAAGATACCAGTATATATATTAAATAAGAAATAAACAATGAATCAATTATATTTTTATTATCTTTTAATAGTTTGAAATATTTTATATATAAATAAATTGGATATAATAGTAATAATAAATAAAAGAAAAACCCTACAAGTCCATATTCACATAGCATTTTTATATGAGTATTAATTACTGCATGTTGGTCTCTTAAAATATATTTATTTGATGTGAAATTAGCATATTTAAAAAAATAAGTAATTGCACTTGATGGACCAGCTCCAAATATTTTATGATCTTTAAATAATTCTATACCAACAAAAGAACGAACTGAACGTGAATCAGGATTTAAATATACAACAGGAGAGTCGAAAGAAGTTGTCGAAACTAAAATCTTTTCTATCATATATTTTGATATAGAAAAATTTTGTGCATTTTTTTGAATTAAATTAAATATTCCCAATATTAACATTACTAAAAATATAACAACGCAATATAATATTTTTATATTTTTAGTGGTTAATTTAAATTTTATCCTTTTATAATTCAAAATATAGGCTAATCCTATACAAATAGGTATGGTTAAGAAAGCAATGGGTGAAAAAGTACATACAGTAACTATTGCAATTAATATAAAAATTAAATATGTTTTTTTAGGTGTATATAGCATTTTTTCTTTATTTCTTTCAAATAACTGAAAAAACATGATACAAAAAATTGGGGACAAAAAAGTTGCCTGAGGTCCTGGTTCATAAAACAAACCCTCCACGCGTCTTAGTTTACCGAATAGGAAAATCTCTTGCCCATGATGTCCTGAAAAAATTGCTCCGCCTGGTAAATTAAAATAAGCAGCTACTATTTGATATATTGAATATATACAAGATATGATGGCTAATGTAAGAATTGTTTTAAAGGCTATTTTTAGCCCATATTTTAAGTTAAAAAACAAAAATAAAATACAAGCATATAAAAAAAATAAAAAAGGTCTGAGTATTCCCCAATTAAACATTCTTATATCAGGACTATCCCAAAATTTTGAATAAACTGATACAAAATACGCAAACTCCATACCTTTTGATAATATTTGTTCATAATTAATTATAAAGGATATAAACATTGAAAATAATAATAATAAAAATAGTATAATGAAAGTCTTATCAATGGAGATTTTTTTATATTTTAAAGTTATAACAATACTAGTAATAAAACCAATTATTATAAATAAGTAAAAATATTGAATACTATTTGGGAAATTAAACAAAACAACTAAGCAGGCTTGTATTGGTAAAAAAAACAAACTTATTGATAAAAATTTATATACAAAATTGTTTAATTTTAAAATCATGAAATAAATAAAACTCCTAATTGTTTTTGTACAATTGTATTATTAAATTTTACAATATTTTTTTTACTTTTTAAAACTAAAGACTTCCTCAAATCTTCATCTTTTAAAATTTTCTCTAAGCCTTTTGTAAAGCTTTCAGTATTCAATTCACAAAATAACGCACCTTCTCCTGCAACTTCTCTAAAAATAGGTATGTTTGAACAAATAACCGGCACCCCAAAAGCTGGTGCATCAATTATTGGCAGACCAAATCCCTCATAAATTGAAGGAAAAGCATATAAAAGAGCATTTTTATATAATACCTTTAACTCTTCATCATCTACAAATCCTGTAAAAATTATATTCTTGTTATCAATATTTTTGAATTTTTCAGTACTAGTACCTCCAACTAATACTAATTTTATATCACTATTATTCAATTCATTATATGAATCTATTAACATAGGAATATTTTTTCTTTTATTTAAAGTTGTTACTGATAGGATATATTTTTTAGATTCAATATTATATGTTTTTAATATTTCTTGTTGTTGTTGTTCTGAATATTTTATTGTTGGATTTTCTCCAAAACTAAAAGTACTATATACGACTTTTACATTTTCGTCTGAGCATTTAAAAAAATCTATAATTTCGTTTTTTACGGTGTTTGATACTGTAATAATTTTTTCATAAGTATGCTTAATTGAAAAAATAACTATTCTTGTATATAAACTCTGAGCAAAAGACACCGTATCTGGAGATTTATATGCCCATAAATCATGCAGTACTGGGTAATATTTTTTGCCTGGTATTTTAAATATTGGTGTAATTGTGTTAGTGAATATAATTATATTAAAATTTTTAAATAATACTAAAAAAGGAAAAATTAAATTTAACCATAAGATATATAAAAATCTTTTTAATGTGGAATTTTTTATTTTCTCTAAAAATGGTTTCCTTTTTATTTCTATTTCATATCCCATATCTAGAAGGATATTGTATATATTTGTAGTGAATTGCCCTATACCAGTTTTATTATATAGACTTAGTCCATCTTCTATTATGATTTTTTTTGTGTTCACAATTTATTTCCTATAAAAATTTATGTACTTTTCTTTTACTTTGTTTATGTCAAAAATTTCTTTTACTCTTTTCTGTGCATTTTGCCCTAAAGTTTCTCTTAAATTGTCATCATTTAATAATTTATTTATAGCATTTGCTAATTCTTCTGAATTTTTAGGCTCCACTGTCAGTCCAGTTTCGTTATGAATTGAAACATAATTTACACCGGTTCCTAAATTTGTATTAATCACAGGTTTGCCAAATTTCATTGCTTCTAATTGTACAATTCCAAATGCTTCGCTTTGCATAATTGATGGAAAAAGATAAATATCACAATCTTTATAATAATTATCCAAATCCTTATCCTCAACACGACTTAATAAAATAACTTTATTTTCTAGGTTATTTTCTTTTATATAATTTTCAAAAATTTCCTTTAAAGGTCCGTTACCACCAATTAAATATACGGCATTATTAACTTTTTTCATTGCCTCAAAGCCATACATAAAGCCTTTATACTTGACTAACCGGCCTAAGGAAAAAAGGATTTTTTTACCTTTATATTTTTCTTTTATTTGGTTAACTTTTTCTTCATTACTCTTGTCTTCTAAGTTAATACCCTGAGGTATAACTACACATTTTTCTTTGTATGGATTTATTATGTTTGAGGATTCAATAATATTTGGAGATAAAACATGTATTTTATCAACTCTGTTAATAAATTTTTTATATATAAACCAAAACGGTTTCATTATTTTATCATAACCAATAATATCACTATGATAAGTTATATATAATTTTTTATATTTTGGTCGTGCTATAAAATGAGCAATTACTGCAAAAATAAATGGCATATGATAATGTAAAATATCAGTATTAACTCTAGATAGTTTCCATATAAACTCTGGTGATATTGTATTTGCTGCAAATTCAAATAAAAATCTACAACGATTATATTTCACTCCGTTTTCATATGAAGATTTTTCAGTATTAGAACAACATAAAACTTCTTTTTCAAAGTTTTTATTTGGTAAACTATCATTTATTTGAGAAATAACGGCTTCTATCCCTCCGATATGAGGATAAGCATATCTAGTGATATGAACTATTTTTATTTTTTGTCCTACTTCGTTGTCCAACTTTCGGCTCCTATGTTTGTAAATCTGAATCTTCTGAATTCTCCGCCTAATTTTGATAATTCTTCTATTACTCGATACCTGCTGTTATTAGGGCAATAGAACATGAAAAATCCGCCGCCGCCTGCTCCTGAAATTTTTCCACCTGTAGCACCGGCTTTGATTGCTGTTTCATATATATTATCAATTACAGGATTTGAAATTGAAGAAGACATTTTCTTTTTATTTTCCCAGCCTGTATTTAGCAATTCACCCATTTTTGATAAATTACCTGTTAATAGAGCTTCTTTCATATCTAAAGATTGTTGTTTCAGTTTATGCATTGCTTCAATTGCTTTTTCATCTTTTTTCTTTGTGTTTTCAACTTGACTTTCAATAATTTTAGCTGAAAGTCTGCTCGTTCCTGTATAATATAATAAAACATTAAATTCTAATTCATTCACATATTCTTTACGTATTCTTAAAGGATTTACAAGGACTTTTTCATTATTTGAAAATTCCATAAAGTTGAATCCGCCAAAGGCTGCAGCATATTGGTCCTGACGTCCGCCTGCCATTTTTAAATCTTCGCGTTCTATGCTCCAAGCAAGTTTTGCTAAATCATATTCACCTAAAGGTAAATTTTGCCATTCTTGAAATGCTTTTACTATTGCTACAACAAGTGTAGAGCTTGAGCCAAGCCCACTTCCTGCAGGTGCATCAACATAAGTTGTTAAAGTAAAACTAAGAGGCTTTTTTATATAATCTTTTACCAAACGATTATAGACACCTTTTAGTAAATCAAATTTCCCGTCTATTTCAAGTTTTTCGACAGAATCAAATATGGAAAACTCTTTCCTGTCTTCACAGCGAAACTCGATTTTGCCATCGTTTCTTGGTTCTATTGTTGCGTAAGCATACATATTGATACAAGCATTAAGGATAGATCCCCCATAAATATCACAATAAGGACTTACATCAGTCCCTCCGCCTGCTAAACCTATCCTTAATGGAGCTTTTGCCCTGATAAGCATAATTCTTCCCCTTTAAATATTCCTTCTTCTACTATTGCACAAATTATGTGACCGATCATTATATGCGATTCTTGAATTGTTGGTGTACTTTCTGATGGTACTTTTATTATATAATCACAAAGTGTATCCATTTCGCAAGTTTTTTGACCAACAAGTCCGATAGTTATTACATTTTTTTTCTTGGCTTCTAATATTGCTTTTACTATGTTTTTGGAATTTCCTGACGTTGAAATTGCAATAAAAATATCTCCAGCGTTTGCATTTGCCTGAATTTGTCTTGAAAATGAATTTTCATATCCATAATCGTTACCTATTGCTGTTAAAATTGATGTATCTGTCGCTAGAGAAAATGCACTTAAGCCCGGTCTGTCAAAAAAGAATTTTGAAACGAGTTCACCTGCAATATGCTGAGCATCGCCAGCTGAACCTCCGTTACCTGCAGTTAAAACTTTTTTACCATTTTTATATGCTTCAATAATTACATTAGCTGCACTTTGAATGGTTGCAAGAATGTTTTTATCATTCAATATCTTTTGTTTGGTATCAATTGATGACTGGATATAATTTTCAATTAACATTTAATTAACTCTCCTTTGGGTTGATATTTTCCTAAAACGATTGGACAATACTTTTCTAATAATTTAATTGAATAGTAGCTTATAATTAATAATAAATATGCGAAAAATATAATGAATAAAAATTTATAGGAAATATTTGTTAAATTTGGAATTATGGATTGGATTTTTAACCATCTTGTAAAGAAAAGAAGTAACCAATGAAAAAATATTATAAATAATGTATTTTGAGCTATTATTTTCACAAATTTGTTTTCTTTAACAAATATTTTTGAAAACATAATAATCATAAATGTTCCAAATATTCCACCTAAATAATTTAATAATAAGGATTTGTTTTGAATATTTTCATTTATGTAAAGATTCATTTGAATTAATCCATTATAATTTAATATAGTATTCAAAAAGAAACAAATGGCTAAAATGGCTATAAACGTTGAAATTAGGCTATACATAACCCAGCCCCTTCCTATCTGAATATGGCTAAAATTAAGGGTTTTAAGGATATATCCTAATGAAAAATAAGGTATAGCCATTAGTGTATTATCCAAGCAAAAATATAAATCTTGGTTATAAATTAATAAGAATTTTAGTATTATCATCGCTAAAAGGCTTATTATAACCAAATTCTTAGTATTTAATTTGATATTATTGAATAATAATCTAAGTTGTATGATTGTCATAATAAACCAGCAAGGTCCACAAATTGATAAAGAATAATTTGTATCGTAGAAATCTCCAATTATTATACCGAATAAGCCTTTAGGTAATATATCTATAAGAGGAAGTCCATGTAAAATTAATAAATTCCCTAGGCGTAGGGGTAAAAATAAAAACTGATAAATTAAATAGGGAATTAAAAGTCCCCATATAATTTTTTTATAATTATCCGATTTACTTTTTGTTTTATACAAATAACCTGCAATTATAAAAAATAACGGCATATGAAAAAGATAAATAAATTCCCACAAATATTTAAAAAATTTGGAAGTCTCTGTAAGTTCGAATGTTTGTAGAGAATGTCCGAAAACTACTAGGAATATTCCTATGAATTTAGCAATATCTATCCATATTATATTTTTATTTTCTACAATATTTTCAGGCACTTACTAATACCTCACATTTCAAATAAGGTAATTTTATGTTATCAATTTCTGAGTTATCACCTATCATTATTGAATTTTTTAAATTAATTTTCAGCTTTTCACAGGCTCTCAATATCATACCAGGATTAGGTTTTCTAAGAAGTGAATCATATGCATATTCTTTGATTATGCCGTCTTTGTGATAAGGACAAAATTCTATATCATCAAAGATTACCCCTTTAGATCTATAAAATTCTTTAATTCCTTCAAATCCTTCATTCATTTCTTCAAAGTTGAATTTGTTTTTGGCTATTCCTGCCTGATTTGTAACCATTATGATGTGATAATTTTTTTCTGAGTATTTTTTTACAATATCTATTGTGCTTTTTATGATTTCAAAATTTTTACCGTGGGGGTATTCAGTATTTACAATCAGAGTGCCGTCTTTATCAATGAAAAGTGCCGGCTTTGCTTTTTTATTAATCCATTCCGGGATTGATTCCTGAGCTTTATAATAATCGTCTGGAATACCTATATCTATGAAATATCCACCAAGAGGCAGACCAAATAGTTCTTTATTTTTTAATAACTCTGGAAATATTTCTGTTTCTAATGAAATAAATTGTCCTGTAAATTTATCAACAAATTTTTTTAGTATGGATTTTTTTATATAATAAATTCCACCGTTTATATAGCCATCAATTCTATTGTCGGGAAGATTCCCTTTTTCTGTAAAAGATGATATTTCAAAGTCTTTATCTATTTCGACAAAGCCGTATCTTGATATATTATCTGTGTATCTTAAAGCTATTGTGCAAGGTTTGTTGTTTCCGAAATTTTCTAAAATTGAAAAATCTATATCAAAAAATGTATCGCCATTTATTACGTAAAAATCATCGTTTAAAAATTCAAATGCATTTAAAATAGCACCACCTGTACCTAGAGCTGTTTCTTCTTTTATGAATTGAGCATTGGGTAAGTTTTTAAAATGGTTTTCAATAATTTCTGATTTATAACCTGTCAAGAAAATAAAGCTGTCAAAACCTTGGTTTTGCAATTGAGTAATTATATATTCCAAAAAAGGTTTATTTTTTATAGGAGCCATTGGCTTTGGTACATCTGATACAACGTGGGATAATCTTGTCCCGAAGCCTCCTGAAAGAATTACTGCCTGTTTAGCCATGACGACCTCCGAGTGCCAAAAATACTGCTTTTACTAAAATTCCGATTTCCCATAAAAGGTTTCGATGCTTTAAGTAATACAAATCGTACTGGAGCTTTTCTGCGATATCATCAGCCAAGACACAGTGTCCTTGATTTATCTGTGCCCAGCCTGTCCAACCTGTTTTTACCCATTGCCTGCAGGGGTAGTATGGAATTTCTTTTGTATAAATATTAACTAAATCCTCCCATTCGGTTCTCGGGCCTACTATTGACATCTCACCTTTTAAAATATTTACCATTTGCGGTATTTCATCAAATCTTGCTTTTCTTACAAATTTACAAAAAGGTATTACGCGATTGTCCTTATCTTGGGATTCTGTATGTTCTATGTGACCTGCTTTTGGTACGTAATCATTTAAATACATTGTACGTAATTTGTACATTTTAAATGGTTTTCCGTTCCTGCCTATTCTGTTTTGGGTATATATTGCAGGCCCACCGTCGGTTAGTTTTACTCTGATTGCTATATATAATAGAATTGGGGACGTTACTGTCAAAATGATTAAAGCTGCGATAATATCATAAATCCTTTTGCAAAAATCATATACAGCGGATCTTTTTTGCATATAATCGTAAAAAAGCCAATTGATTGACATTCTATCTATAAAATATTTTCCCGTTATTTTTTCATAGAATTCTGCCATTTTATAGACTTTGACATTTCTTGGAATATTTTCAACCATATTTGTCAAAAGTTCTTCTTCCATTCTACGTTTTATTGCAATGATTATTATGTCAACATTATTTGTTATGACGGCTTCTTTAAGATTAGAAGGTTTTGTAAGTACTTTTAAACTGCTTTCAGGAATGTAATCTTCAGAAGTGCTATCTTCGATAAAGCCAACTACTTCCATTTTAAGTGCTTTTTTCGCAACTATTTCATCTGCTATAAGTTTTGCATTTTTGTCATTACCGATTATCAGCACTTTTTTTGTTTTTTTAATATTGAACAAATAGTAATGAAATAAAAGTCGATATGTTCTTAAAATGACGAAAATAGTTAAAAGATTTGCCAAAATAAACTCAAATGAACTCACATCATGAGTGAAAGTTAACAACAAAATTGCTGGTGGTATCTGAGCAAAAACTATTCCTTCAAATAGCAGGTAATAGTTTTTTAATGTTGTATTAAATTCTCTTATTTTATAATTGTCTTTTAAAAATAATACAGCAATTCCTGACAGTACCGTGATTAATACTGTCATGTCTAATATATTTTCGGGCAGTCCAAAACCAGTATACAATAATGTTGTTGAGGTTAGCATGACAGCTATATCAAATAAAAACATTATTAATATTGATTTAGATATCATTTTTTTGTATTTCCCCTCAAATAAGTAATATAATAATATTACTACAAACAAAAATTTATATTAATAAGATAGGGAAATTTTCTTATAAAAACTTTAAAAATATGTCGTTTTTTTTTTAAAGTGAAAATTAAGGTTTGAGGAGGTATTTATCGGTCTTTTCTGCAAGATAGATGGATAGCATAGGCAATAATCCATAATAAATTCCAGCAAAAATTATAGCCGGTCGGATAATATTTATTCCTTCTATATATTTAGCAAGTTTTGGATCTTTTGCGTTTATTTGTGAAAATTTTTCTATAAATTTTGATGTTTTATTTTTCATTAATCTGTCAAGGCTATAGCCTCCAGTAAGGGTTATGCCTGTTGAAATCAAGTTATTATAAATTTGTGGCTTTTTACGGTTTTCTTTAATTTTTTTATTCTTTTTTATTTGATATGCACTAGTACCTGTCAAAAGAATATCTGTTGCTGCGGTTATGTGTTTTGAAATATCTTTATCATGATTTCTGTATTTTTTTACAAAATTTTGGAAAACTTCTATATCAAAAATTTTACCGATTTTTTTAGGTAATTCATTAGCTAATTTACCGGTGAAAGGGATTTCTTTATTGGGGGGGATTTTTTTTAATGAATTTTCGACTTTGGGTGTGGGAATAATTTTTAAATCGAAAATTTTATCCATAACTATTGGTATTAGAGCTATTGACAGCATTGATTTGGGAATCGCTGTTAAAAAGCCGGTACTTAATTTAATGATTTGAGATGCCAAACGAAAGCTTTTTGAATCAGTTAAGGCTTTATTATTTTCATTCAAGTTTTTTATGGTACTAGGGGTAAGATATTTATTAGGATTTTTTTCAATTTTTTTAACGGCATTTTCTATTGGTAATGCTACAGCTTCGACCATACCGAATTTAATCAAGGCTGAGCAAATTGAGTTTGCACAAGCATATTGTTTGTTTTCTTTTTCTACGTTAGGGGTGGATAAAATTACCAAAGGCCTGACAAAAAGGGACATTGCAAGCCCTGTGCCTACGGAAAATGAGGTTCCATGGTCTGAGACTTTTTCTAAAGTCTTTAGAAGTACCTTATTATTCCATAAGCCTGTAAAATTTCTATTTGTTTTATTAACTCTGTTTATCTGCATAATCCCTTACTTTATAATAGTAGACAACACACAAAAAAAAGTAAATTGTTTTAGTATGAATTTTATTATATAATTTCTCTAATGAATTTAATTGAATTTATAAAAGGTGAATTTGTCGGGTGGGGAAAGTATGAAAGGCTTATTTTCCCTTTAGAAATTGCATTTATTATTTGTATTTCTTTTTATATAGGTGATAATAAAATAGCTCTTATCTCTGCTGTATGCGGTATCAGTTACACAATTTTAGCGGGCAAGGGGAAAATTTCCTGTTATTTTTTAGGCCTGTGCGGGACGTTATGCTATGCTTATTTAGCTTATAAAAACGGACTTTGGGGAAATTTACTGCTTTATATGTGTTATTATTTCCCGATGCAGATTTTTGGAATTTTCCAATGGAAAAAATTTATTAATAACGAAAGCAAGTCGATTGTAAAAACTTTTTTACCTGATAAAACACGATATCTTTTTTTTGTTCTTGCAATATCAATATCTTCGGCCTTTTCTGTTGTTTTGTATAGAATAGGTGACATGTCACCTGTGATAGATGGCTTTACTACTGTTTTTTCTGTTTTTGGGCTTATATTGACTGTAAAACGTTGCATTGAGCAGTGGTATTTTTGGACAATTGTTAATGGGTTATCCGTAATTATGTGGCTTGAAGCGTATTTTAAAGGTTCAAATTGCCTTGCCACAGTTTTAATGTGGGCTACTTATTTCGTTTTGGGAATTTATTTTTTATATACTTGGAAAAAAGATTTGTCGGGAAGTAATCAAAATAAAGTTTTATAGTTGTAGCAAAAAAAAACTATAAAAATGAGATTGTAATTTTAAAGGTCCCTGCTAGGGCGATATATTCAATAGAAAATTTATTTGTAATTATCAATAAAATCCAATTTGTAATCCAATATTTCAGCAATTGTCATTGCTTCCTTTAGTGAAAGGCTTTCTCTGTTGAGTTTGCCTAATAAACTATTATATGAATAATTTTTTCCAGATATTTCACTTAATTTCTCTGCTAATTTCTTTAAGGTGATTCCTCTTGAAACAGTGAGTATTTTTATTTTGGTTTTAATATCCATAATATCTTGATTATATATTATGTTGATTTTTCGAAAGAAATAGTTTATATTAATATTCATATATGAATACTAGTAATCAAATCCGATTATCGAAAGGAGAGGTATGACTTTTTTAAGATTTACAAAAGGGTTTACTTTAGCGGAAGTGCTTATTACATTAGGTATAATAGGTATAATTGCTGCCATGACATTGCCTGCTTTAATTCAGAAAAATAACAACAAAGTTGTGGAAACCCGATTGAAAAAATTCTACTCCGCAATTAATCAAGCCGTTTTGATGGCAGAGAACGATTATGGTGACAAAAAAGATTGGTATCAAGATTTACCCGGGGCACAGATTGGTTCTGACGGAAAGCCAATCGCAGGGTCAAGTAAGCAGGAAAAATGGTTTAAAACATATCTTCAGCCTTATTTGAATATTGTAGAAAGTGAGATTTTATCTGATGGCAGCTATGTAGTATATTTTGCAGATGGCGGAGTGCTTAGATTTCATAACGGAACAACTCGTGATTGTTATTTTTATCCAGGAAAACCGAAAAAGTGTTTAGAAAAATATGGTACTGGTTTTGAAGGATCTGGTATATGTCAATTCTCTTTTATATTTTATCCTAACTCTAAATCTGCAACTTGGAAATACCATTATAATAAAGGTTTTGAACCTTATAAATATCTATGGACAGGTGATATAGAACGTTTGAAAAATGGTCATCAAGATCATTCTTGCAATAAAAGTGCAACTAGTCGTAACTATTGTACAGCATTAATCCAAATGAACGGCTGGAAAATTCCTGACGATTATCCGTTTAAAGTTAGTTATTAAAATATAATTTTTTATATAAAGTAAGTGTCGTATGACGCCATAAAAAGGTAAACCAATCCACTCAGATACTATAAATATTGTTGTAGGAAGTTTAATAACAAATATAAAAATACGTAAAGAAACATATTAAGTGACTATTGGTAACAGGCAAAATGCGTATTTAACTTCATATAAGTTCTACTAGTTTCTTTTAGTTTTCTATAAACAGTAAAATCTACAAATTAAAGTATGATAAATACCGATTGATTATTATAATCATACTTTTAGCTATATCGTCCACAAAAGTAAATATAATTGTAAGTTATAAAGATATTTGAGAAAAGTTTTAGATTGATTTATAAACTAATTCTAAGTTATCTATATCAATAAATTTTTTATATTCATAAGGGATACTTACACTTAATTCACTTTTATTTTCATAAATTTCTAGAGAATTTGAGTAAATAAAGCTATCATCAAGTTTTATTTTATAATTTCCAGGGGAAATTACTGAAAAATAAAAATGCCCGTATTCATCAACTGTGCTATATGAAATTTCTTCTCCTTTTTCATTATTGAGTACAACTATAAAGTCTTCTATATTCATTGTTCTTCCAAAATCATCTATAATTTTTAATTTACCTTTAATATTTCC
>CASGAK010000161.1 GCA_949299435.1 uncultured bacterium | reverse complement strand
GAACTGGGGGATAAGAGCTTTGCAGGCTCCTGCCTTACCACTTGGCCATGTCGCCGTCCTCGTTTCTTTATAATAAAAAAGACATACTCTATTGTCAAGGTATGTCTTTTTATATTAGTTAAAATTTATAAGTTAGGACACATCTCTATATAACTGGTATCACCATTTGGATATTTAATCTTTTTATAAATTGTAGAATGGATAGAGCCAGCAATATCTGTAGCAGGGAATTTCGATTCTCGATTAGCTCTGGAAATTACACTTAAAGTTACGCCACAGCCTAAACCTGAATGTCTTGTTGCCTTTTCTTCTATCTTTCCAGTTTTTAAGTTATATACAATTTGTTTTTCCAAATTGCTAAAAGCTTTAAAATCTTTTTTACTAACTGACTTTATTTCAAAATCATTTAATGATTTTTTATTTCTAATTATCTCATTTTGTACACCAAATTTATCTATGATTAAAGTCGTTGATTTTTTATGATTTTCCAAATTTTGTTCTTGTAGAAGTGCTATTTTACCATTTGGCAATTTTTTTTGATATATATCGCCAATATCGGATTTAGAAAGCATTTTTCTAATTTCTTTATTAGCACTTAAACCTGCATTCGTAAAACAATTTTTAAACATTGTAAATCTACTAATTTTTTGAATCATAATCTTACTCCGGTCGTACTGTATTTTATTTAAAACTCCTGAATATTTTTTTTTGTCATTAAATCTTGATTTTTACAACTTTAACAAAATTCTATTATTCAAAATCAAAAAATTTTAATAAAAATATTGGTAAATATTTACAAATTATAAAAGCTGAAATTAAAGATGATAAAATCAGATTTTATCTTATTGATGGCAGTATTTTAACTACTAACAAATTCTGATAACTAAAGCAGTTATTCCTCGCGAATTATCCAGCTCTCCCATAACAGACTACGACTTCACCTTATAATAAGCTGATTAAAAGTTCAGTTTCCTTATCACAAAACTTTTTCGGGCAAACTACAACTGCAATACTCTATAAAAATTGTTATCACCTTCTGGAAGAATTTTAAATTTATCAGGAGTAAAAGCATTCGTATCAAATATTACCTCATAGCCATTAGGAGCTTCAAATGCTTTCATTGGCTTTGTTATTTCAAAACGGACTAAAGCTCCTTTATATCCTGCAAAAGTACCCGCATAATGTGCTTTATCCAATGGTGCTGTTGATGTAAAGCCTTTATTATTAAATATATATTCAGCAATCGTATCAGAATTTATAGGAAGATTTTTTTTAGGGTTAAGTCCTCTTACAAAAACTCCTTTCACTCCAGCAGATCTTTTTATACCTTCTTTTAGGTTTAATAAAAGCTCATTCCCTTTAGGCGAAAGAGGAGTACCCTCACGTAAATAAACATTCACATATGGAGATATGCTGTATTCTCTATAAGCTGAAGCTATATTATCCACTACTTTTTGACTATTTTCTATTGAAGGTTTAACATAATTCAGCGGCAACCTATTCCCAATATTTTTCACTGGCTTTGTAGCTGCTATTGCAGGCTTTCCAACCGCCTTTAAATACTTATATAAATTTGGAACTACATTTGTGATAACTGACATATTTCCCCCTATTTATATAATAAAAAAAATAACAGTAAAAAATTGCCTTTTATTTTTACAAAAACAAGGCTATTAAAAAACTTCAATAGCCTTGCTTCTTTGTATAATTTTAATTACCTAAAATTATTATTTTGTTTGGTAGTAATCTCTTACAATACCTTCATAAGCATCTTTGTAAATAGCTTTAATATCTTCCATCAACGGATAAGCCGGGTTAGCACCTGTACATTGATCGTCAAATGCCAATTCTACCATTTCATCTAATTTAGCGTTGAAGTCTGCTTCTTTTACACCAAAGTCTTTGATTGAATTTGGAAGATTTACAGCTTTCATTAATTTATCAATTGCATCAATTAACAATTGAACTTTTTCATCATCGGTTTTTCCACCCAATCCTAATTCATCAGCTATTTGAGCATATTTAGCTTTTGCATTCGGGAATTTATATTGAGGGAATATACATTGTTTTTTCGGACAATCAACAGCGTTGTATTTGATTACCTGTCTGATTAACAATGCGTTAGCCACACCGTGAGGTACATTAAACATTGCACCCAACTTGTGAGCCATTGAGTGGCACAATCCTAAGAAT
>CASGAK010000160.1 GCA_949299435.1 uncultured bacterium | reverse complement strand
GTCGAAGACAAGGATAATGGTAAAGCTGAAGCAAATACGGTTCAATATTCAGCAAAATCTACTCAGTCACAGTATAATACTTCAAAAGAAGCTCAAATTAGCGGTGCTATGATAGCTCAAGATGTATTTGCAGCTGTGAATGGTCCGGGAACAGATGATGAAAAATTGGAAACATCTATGGAGGCTATTACAAAAGACAATGTAATGGAAGTCTTAGATTTTTGGAATACAAAATATGCGAAAGAATTTAAAGGAGAATCATTATTAGAAAGTATTTATGATGATGTTTTTTGGGGTAATGACCGTGAAAAATATACAAGAAAATTAATGGATACTTTAGCAGAAAAAGCAAAAGATGCAGGAGCTGATATAAGTGCGGATTACAATCAGTTAAATGAAGAACTGAAAGCATTCTGGCGAGATGATAAAAAAATATATGAATTAATTAACAAAATTCATAAAAATTTAGGCGGTAAAGAATATATCGCTAAATAAATTAATCAAAAAAGTTTAAATTACAAAAACTCACATAGGGCAGAATATGCCTAAAACGTTATCACACATTTATAGGGGAAAATAATGAATATTATTCAAGAAAGTTCTATATTTAATATAGGAAGAGGTTTAACGTGAAAAATAAGATTGAAAATCTTAAAGTAAAACTCGACTCTAAACAGGGGTTTTATTTAGGATTTTTGGTCTGTTTATATAAGTTGTATTATAGTGATTCCTCAAAAGCAGGATAAATGAAGAAGTGAATAAGCGGTTAGTGTAAATTAGGAGCTCCCAAAGGATTTAGACGGAGCTCTTTTTTTGTTGTTTCCAAATATTCTTTGATTGTGAGTGAAATTTTAAAACGGAATATTTAACAGTGAAACGGTATACTGTACTTGAAGTGAGGATTAGGTTTTGGAAAAATTAAAATAATATGTAGATTATACTTGCTTTAAAAGCGTAAATAGAGTAGAATAGAATAAGTAAAAGTAATAAAAATATCAAAGAGGACATATGTCAAAACTCAGTATCAGTGTATGTATGGGAAGCTCATGTTTTGCTCGCGGAAATGCTTCAAATTTAGAATTTATTGAAAACTATATAAAAGATAACAAATTAGAAGCTGAAATAGATCTTTCAGGTTCTCGTTGTGAAGGAAAGTGCGTAACAGGACCTAATATAATTATAAACGGAGTTGAATATAATGAAGTAGATGAAGCAAAGTTGAAAGAGATTTTAGATAAATTTATAAATAGAGAATAAAATTTTCTGCATAAAAATAAAATACGTATCCTTACAAATAATAACAGGGGTTAAGAAATGAATAGTAACAATCCGGTATATACTTTATCAAATGAATGTCATGACTGCTATAAATGTATAAGAGAATGTCCGGTAAAGGCAATAAAAATTGAGAACGGTCATGCATCAGTAATAGGCGAAAGATGTATTGCTTGCGGTAACTGCGTAAAGGCTTGCCCATCAAATGCAAAGCGTGTAAGAACAGACGTTGATAAAGCAAAAAATCTGATAAGAGCACAAAAAGAAGTCTACGTTTCATTAGCACCCAGTTGGAAAGGTGTATTTGACATTAGTGAAGAAAAAATAGTGTCAGTATTGAAAAAACTTGGTTTTAAAGGAGTGTCAGAAACAGCTTTGGGGGCTCAAGAGGTGTCAATAAAGACTGCTGAAATGTTAAATAGTGCAGAAAAAGGACTTTTTATCTCAAGTGCTTGCCCTGTAATCGTAAATTTTATAAGGAAATATCACCCCGAATATGCAAATTGTATAACCCCAATAGGTTCTCCAGCGATGACGCATGCAAAAATGCTTAAAGATAAATTTGGTGAAAATATTTCAATAGTATTCATCGGTCCTTGCATAGGAAAGAAAAATGAATCTGATGAATATAAATTATTTGATGTGGCTCTGACATTTGAAGAATTAAAACTATGGCTTCATGATGAAGCAATAGATATTTCATCAACAACAACGTTACCTGATTCAAAATTTGTTCCAAGAGCAGCTTATGAAGGTTCATTGTACCCAATAGACGGAGGAATGAATGAAACAATAAGAAAAATCGGTATAAAAAAAGAAATTCAATTGATGGATATAGCTGGACTATTACCTTTTGAAAGAGCATTATACAAATTAAAACCGGATAAAATGGATAAAGTAATTTTTGTAGAAGCACTGTCTTGTGAAGGTGGTTGTGTGGCAGGTCCTTGTATATCAACAGATAAATCAGGAATAAGTATAATATCTGATGTTTTGTCAAATGTAAAAGAGCGGGAAATAATTCCCAAAGTCCCCGAAACGGTTGTAGAGATGGACGTTTCTCCTAAAAAGATAGTGACAACCGAACATTCGATTGAAGATATTTTAAAAACACTTAAAAAAATAGGCAAACACTCTGTAGATGATGAGCTTAATTGCGGAGGCTGCGGCTATGCTACTTGTCGTGATTTAGCTAAAGCACTGCTTGACGGTGATGCGGAAACTTCTATGTGTGTGTCATATATGAGAAAAATTGCTATGCGAAAAGCTGCTGCAATGCTTAGATGTATGCCATCTGCAACTGTAATGGTGGATAGCAATATGAACATCTTGGAGGCAAATGATGCGTTTATGAGAATGTTTACAGGGGATATGTATGAAGTATTTAAAGCTCGTCCCGATGGCTTGGCAGGAGCCGCGATAGAAAGAATAGTTGACTTTGCCGATATTTTTAAAACCATTTTAAAATCAGGAAAAGACTTGCATAAAGAGCGATATCCTGTCAAAAACAGATTATACGACATCAGTGCCTTCACAATTGAAGAAAATGAGATTGTAGGAGCTGTAATCACTGACGTTACTCAATCCGAGACAAATAGAGAAAAAATTTCTCAAAAAGCACACGAGGTAATTTCTAAAAATATTTCAATCGTGCAGGAAATCGCTTGTCTTTTAGGGGAGCATATGGTCGAGACCGAAACCTTACTGAGTTCAATTGCAAACGACTTTGACGACAAAGATGACGAAGATACCGAGAATAACGGGTAAAAAGTATGTTTATAGATATAGATTGCAGTCAAATGAAAAAATATAACCAAAATGCTTATGGGGATTACTTTGTATCCAAGAGGTATCCGGACGAGGCACGTTTGATAGCAGTGCTTTCAGATGGTCTTGGCAGCGGTATAAAGGCAAATATTTTATCTTGTATGACCGCCACAATGCTTTTGCAATTCATTGAAAACGGTCAAATTCCGATAAGAAAAGCTGCTGAAATAATAATGAACTCCCTTCCTGTATGCAAAGTCCGTAGAATTAGTTATTCGACATTCTCAGCAATAGATTGTGATGATTACGGTAATGCGAAAATTGTAGAGGAAGGAAACCCGGAATTTTTATGGATAAGAGATAATGAGGTGATGACACCCGAGTATGAAACTATTCAGTCAAAAACTTTCAAAAACAGAAAAATGAAAGTGTATAAGTTGAAACTAAAACTGGGTGATCGTCTGATATTTTGTTCAGATGGCGTAACACAAGCAGGTCTTGGTGGTGGCAGGCTTAAACTCGGACTAAGACGTGACGGACTTATAGTTCTTGTAAAAGATAAACTTTCAGAACAAGCTGATATTTCAAGTTCTGAATTATCGCAGTATATCGTAAATCAAGCAAGAAATATAGAAACCGATAGACACCCAAAAGATGATATTTCAGCTTGTGTTCTATACTTTAGAGAACCTCGAGAATCATTAATATTTACAGGTCCTCCATACCATCAGCAAAAAGATGCTGAATACGCAAGAATGTTTGATAATTTTAAAGGTAAAAAAGCGATTTGCGGCGGAACAACAGCAAATTTAATTTCAAGAGAGCTAAATAGACCTATTACAATGGATACGACAATCAGTATAGGAAAGCTCCCTGCATGTTCCTATATGGACGGAGTGGATTTGGTAACAGAAGGAATTTTGACTTTGACCAAAACACTTGAATATTTGGAATCTAACACTACAGATATTGACAACGCAGCAGGAAAGTTGGTAAAATTTTTACTGGATAGCGACTGTATCAATTTCATGGTGGGTGCAAAGCTAAACCAGGCACATTACGATCCTGCTCTGCCTATAGAAATCGAAATTCGAAAAAATATAATTAAAAAAATGGCAAATGTATTGCAGGATAAATATTTTAAAAAAGTTAGTATACAGTATATGTGAGGATACCCGCACAAGTTAAGGAAGGTAAAAATGGACGAGAAAAAAATTAGTGTTAAAGTTTGTTTAGGAACAACATGTTTTGTAATGGGATCAGCGAACTTACAAGAATTAATTGAAACAGTGCCGGCAAAATACGGTGACAAAGTAGATGTAATGGGAGTTCCTTGTCTTGGACTTTGCTCAATAGATTGGGAATTTTCAAAGGCACCTTATGTAAAAGTAGATGATGAAGTCGTAAAAGAAGCGACTGTTGAAAAGGTTTTAAAAGCAATTGATGAAAAACTTGCACAGCAAGAAAAATAGAATTATATAAGGCGGAATTTATAATTCCGCCTTTTTTAGCTAATAATCTAGTATTTATGTTTTCTGTTAAAATTTGTAGATGGTTATTTTGAAAAAAAATATGTTCATGCGATAATATAAAATAATTGTAGAATAGTAAAGAGGTAGGAATAATGGCAATAAACACCCCTAAACAAACATCTCATTTAAAAAGAGAAATATTGGTAAGATTAATTAAATCTTTTTTAAGTGATAATTTTGAAGAAAATACAAGATTGATACCATACGATATGCGTCCGAAAGGTCATGAAGTACCTTACAGATGTTGTATATACAAAGAGCGAGCAATTTTAAGAGATAGAGCGGTTGCAGGGCTGGGATTATCTATTGAAAAAACTGACGACAGTGAATTGCTGTCAACTTTGGCTAAAAAAGCTCTTGAAAGAAAAGAACCTGAAGATAAACCTTTGACAGTATTAACAACAGCTTGTAAAGGTTGTGTTCCGGCAAGAATTTATGTAACAGACTTATGTCAGGGTTGTGTTGCAAGACCTTGTGTAAATACTTGTAAGTTTGGGGCAATAAGCGTCCAAAACGGAAAATCAGTAATAGATCCAGCAAAATGTAAAAATTGCGGAATGTGTGCTCAGGTTTGTCCTTACCAAGCAATCCAAAAAATAATCGTACCTTGTGAGAATGCTTGTCCAGTAGGTGCCATTGCAAAAGGCGAAGACGGGCATGCAAAAATAGATTTTGAAAAATGTATATCTTGCGGAAAGTGTGTAGCAGCTTGCCCATTTGGAGCGGTGCATGAAAAAAGCCAAATAATTGATGTATTGAAAAATATTAAAGCAGGTAAAAAAGTAATAGCGATGGTGGCACCTGCAATAATGGGACAATTGCCTTGTACTCCGCAGCAGTTGAAAGAAGCAATTCAAGAATTGGGCTTTGCAGATGTATATGAAGTGGCACAAGGTGCAGATGTGACTACAAAAACAGAAGCTGCTGAATTTGTAGAAAGATTGGAACATGGTGCAGAATTTATGACAACATCTTGTTGTGCAGGATATAATGAGCTTGTAGATAAACATATTCCTGAAATGAAACCATTCAGATCCGATACAAAAACTCCAATGTACTACACAGCAGAAATCGTTAAAAAAGAGCACCCTGACGCAGTGACAGTATTTTTCAGCCCATGTGTAGCAAAACGTCGCGAGGCTTTGCAAAATCCGAATGTTGACTATGTATTGAATTATGAAGAAGTCGGAGCTTGGTTTATAGCATTGGGAATTCAGGTAGCAGAATGCTCAGAAAGTAAATTCAAAACAGAAGCCTCAGCTGAAGCTAGAAATTATGCAGTCACAGGCGGAGTTGCAAAAGCGGTACAGACATTGCTTCCAGAAGAAATTCCTGCACACCCTGTAATTATCGACGGATTAAATAAACAATCAATCCGAGATTTGAAAAAATATGCTAAAAATGGAATGTGCGAACTTGGTAATTTGATTGAAGTTATGGCATGCACAGGCGGCTGTTTAGGCGGAAACGCAACGGTTAACGCATATAAGCCGGCACTAAAACAGTTGACAAATTACGTTAATTCAAGTGAATCTTTGAAAAGTTCCGAAAAAATTGAAAAATAAATATTAAAAGAATAAAAAGAGCCTTTTTAAAAGGCTCTTTTTTTGTAATATAATAATCATATGAACAAGAAGAGAAAAATAAGCATAATTGGCTCAACAGGCTCAATCGGCACTCAGGCATTGGAAGTAATTGAAAAATTACGCGACAAATTTGAAATCATAGCACTTGCAGGTGGAAATAATATAGAACTTTTAAAAGAACAGGCTGAAAAATTCAGACCAAAATTTATTTATGCTCAAAAAGATATAAAAGTTGATGGTATAAAAACTCTGAAAAGTCTTGATGAAATTGCCGAAAATCAAGAAAACGACATTATTCTGGTTGCTTGTTCAGGAAAAATTGGACTCAGACCGACGTTAAAGGCAATTGAGAACGGTATTGATATTGCACTTGCCAATAAAGAAACCCTTGTAATGGCAGGGGATATTGTGATGAAAAAAGCTAAACAAAACGGGGTTAAAATAATTCCCGTCGATAGTGAGCATTGTGCAATTCACCAATGCATAAAGGATATTTCGCAAGTAGAGAAATTGATTATTACAGCAAGCGGCGGACCGTTTCTGCACAAAAGTATTGAAGAAATAAAATCAGCAACTGTCAAAGAAGCACTTGCACACCCCAGATGGAATATGGGAAGAAAAATTACCGTAGACAGTGCTACATTGATGAATAAAGGTTTAGAAATAATCGAGGCACATCATCTTTTTGGAATGGATTATGATGACATCGATGTTGTAATTCACCCGCAAAGCATAGTGCATTCTGCGATTGAATACAAAGATGGTAGTGTAATTGCACAATTAGGCTTGCCGAGCATGCATATCCCGATTCAGTATGCAATTTCATACCCTGAAAGATTTGAGGGGATTAAATCAAAAAGTTTCAGCTTTTCTGAAATTGCACGACTTGATTTTGAAAAACCTGATTTTGAAAAATTCCCGACAGTGAAACTTGCATATTGTGCAGGCAAAATAGGAGGCAGTGCAACAGTTTGTATGAATGCTGCTAATGAAGAAGCAGTTTTTGCCTTTCTTGAGGGTAAAATAAACTTATATCAGATTTACGAAATTACAAAAGAAATTTTTGATAATCACAAAGTAATTAAAAATCCGGCTATTGATGAAATTTTTGAAGTGGATGAAAAAGTAAGACTTCAGACAACAGAATTAATTGAAAAAAATACTCAAAAATAGCTTCTTGTTTGTGAGCTAATGATTAAATTACAAGATATCCAGAGGATCAACGTCAATTGTAAGTTTTACATCTTTTGGCATTGTTATTCTGTTTAAAAAACTTGAGATAAATTGATGTCCTTTTTCTCCCATTTTGTTTTTTATAATCAGTTGAAATCTGTATAGACTATTAATTCTTTCAATCACGCAAGGAGTCGGGCCTAGAACTTCAAGACGTTCTGAAATTCCGTATTTTTCGACCATTGTGCATAATCTTAGAGCTATTTCCTGAGCGGATTTTTCTGCTCTAAAGTTATTTTGACCGCTTAGGATAAGTCTTATAATTTGGCTGAAAGGCGGGTAGTCAAATTCTTCTCTTGCGATAATTTCCGTTGCATAAAACTCATCATAATTTTGAGCTTTGGCACTCGCTAGAGCGTAATAGTCCGGGTTGTAAGTTTGGAAGAAAACTTTTCCTGAAAATTCGCCTCTGCCTGCACGTCCTGCGACTTGGGTGAGTAGCTGAAATCCTCTTTCGCTTGCTCTAAAATCAGGAAGATTAAAACTGGCGTCTGCTGAAATTACTCCGACAAGCGTAACGTTTGGGTTATCAAGTCCTTTTGCTATCATTTGAGTGCCGACCAGAATATCAATATCACCTTTTTGAAATTTTTCCAAAAGCCTTATATGCTCACCTTTTCTCACTAAAATATCACTGTCTATTCTCTCAATGTTATTTTCAGGGAAAAGATCTTTTATGTATTGTTCAATTTTTTGTGTACCTGTACCGCTTGTCTTTAGAGTATCTGAGCCGCAAGCAGGACAAAAATCAGGGAAATATTCACTATGATTGCAGTAATGACATTTTAGCATTTGGTCTTTGCTGTGCCAAATCATCGGGATTGCACAATTCGGGCATTCGATTACGTGTCCGCAGGCTTTGCATTGGGTGAAAGTTGAAAATCCTCTGCGGTTTATCAAAAGAATTACTTGCTGTTTGTTTTCTAAAGTTTCTTTTATTGAATTTTGCAATGGTATAGAAATTACGTTTTTATATGCAGCTCTGCCATATTCTTGCATATTGATTACGGTCACAGGTGGAACTTTTGCGTCATTATATCGTTTTTTCAATTCAAAAAGATTCCCTGAGTTCACTGCCTTGTAATATGTCGAAATATCAGGAGTTGCAGAGCCCAAAATTAAAGGACATTTATGAAATTCTGAAAGTTTTTGAGAAACCACCTTTGCATCATATCTTGGAGCAGGGGAGGTCTGTTTATAAGCACTTTCGTGTTCTTCATCAATTATTATAAGTCCGATATTTTTGAGTGGTGCAAAAACTGCTGACCTTGCACCTGCAAGGATTTTAATATCGTTTTTATAGAGCTTTTGCCAAACATCATATCGTTCTCCATCAGAAATGCTACTGTGCCAAATCGCCACATCTTCGGTGCCGAATTTTTTAGCTAATCTTTTGGTTAATTGTGATGCGAGTGCAATTTCAGGAGCTAGGAAAAGAACATTTTTCCCTGCGTCAATGCAATCCTTTATGAGTTTGAAATACACTTCGGTTTTTCCTGATGCAGTTACCCCATGTAATAGAATTGTCTGTGGAAGCATTTCATCAGGTGGTAAATTAAAACTGCCGATTTTTTCCTTGATACCTTCATATACTTTTTTCTGATCGCCTGATAGTTCAAAAAGGGGTTCTTTTTCTGAAATTCTTAAAATATCAAGCGGGTTTCTGTAAATGTTTTCTTCTAAAATTCTTAGGCACCCGAGAGCTTCAAGTTTTTTTACTGTTGCTCTTGTTGTTTTTGCCATTTTTTCAAACATTATTAAAGGAATTTTACCTGAATTTTTTAGCACTTCCAAAACTTCTACTTGACGTTTTGTCGCACCCTCAAAGGTTATAAATTCCACAGCAAGCTCTGTTTTTGATGCTTTTTCAATTAGTTTCATAGGAATTGCTGCGTTCAAGACAGTTACCAAATCACAGCAATAATAATTTGCAACCCATTCGAGAAGTTTTAAATATTCGATAGAAAAAAGCGGGGTCTCATCTAATATTTTACTTACCTTCTTCGCTTTTATACCTTCAGGTAAATAATCAGAGAACCCCACACAAAAAGCATTGATAAGCCCTTGTCTTCCAAACGGTACAAGAATCGCCTGACCTATTTGAATTTTTTCTTTCATTTCATCAGGAATTAAGTAACTAAAAGTCTTAACTCCAAGACCTGTAATATTTACAAGAGCAAGGGCGTATTTCATTATTCTTCCATAAATTCTTTTTTAGCTTCTTGAATAGCTTCTTCCAACAAATCAAGTTGATCTGGAGTGAAAGTTACACCTTTCTTAGTAGGAAGCCAAGTTGCACCTTCATCAGTTGTATAGAATATTCTCATATTCAAATAGCTTCTTCCTTTATATTCGCTAACAGAAATCTGTAATTGTTCAGTATCACTTCTTTCGATTGTCGCTAAAATTTTTGCATCAGCCATTTTTTCTCTCTCCTTATAAAATATAACAAATTTATCTTAGCACAGAAAAGATATTTTTATGATAAAGTTAAGTAAAATATTAATAATATAACAAAAGAGGAGAAAAATTTATGATAAAAGTTGCTGTATGCGGAGCTTTAGGAAAAATGGGGCAAGAGGTTGTAAATGCAGTAGAAGCGGCTCAGGACATGGAACTTGTTGCAAAAATTGATATAGCTGCAGACGATATGTATCATACGATAGAAGAAGCGGCAAGGGTCGAAGATATTGATTTGTTAGTGGATTTTACGCAGCCTAAGTCAATTTTTGAAAATGCTCAGTACTGTCTAAATAATGGTATAAAAATTGTTATAGGTACAACCGGTTTGACAGACGAGCAGATCGAGGAATTGAGAAGATTATCAAATGAAAAAAATACAGGTTGTTTGATTGCACCGAATTTTTCAACCGGAGCTGTTTTGATGATGATGTTTGCACGTCAGGCTGCAAAATATTTTGACAATGCAGAAATTATAGAACTTCATCATAACCAGAAAAAAGATGCTCCATCAGGTACGGCTGTAAAAACAGCTCAGATGATGGCAGAGGTAAAAGCAGATTTTGCACTTAACAATTGTGATGAAACTGAAACTTTTGAGGGTGCAAGAGGTGCAAATTCTTATGCTAATATCCAAATCCATTCAGTCAGAATGCCCGGATACATTGCATCTCAAGAGGTAATTTTCGGATCTTCCGGTCAAATCTTGAAAGTAAGACACGATTCAATGGATAGAAAATGTTATATGCAAGGTGTACTTCTTGCTGTAAGACATACTTTCAAAAACAACGATTTTATATATGGTTTGGATAATATTATGTAATTTAAAAATAGTGTAGATGAATGACTTAAAAAAACTCCTTTTAAAGTAGAATATCACTTTGAAAGGAGTTTTTATATGGAAGAATACCTGAAGTTAGAAAATATATTTTTATATATCGCTGCATTCTCAACTCTCTTTTACATAATCAAATTATGCATATTTATGTTCACAGGCGGAGATGTTGAAGTACATGCCGATTTTACGTCATTGTTTGATACAGATGTATCGTTTGATTTTTTATCAATCCAATCAATTTTAGCATTTCTAATGGGTTTTGGTTGGGTTGGTCTTGCAATGTTGGCACAGTTTAAATTTAATATGATAATTTCACTGATTACAGCATTTTTATTTGGTCTGTTTTTTATGTTTTTATCTGCTTATCTAATGTTTTTAATCAAAAAGTTAGATAAAAATGTAAAAATTGACATGCAAGATTTTGTAGGTACT